>JBILAB010000098.1:0-7119 GCA_044354455.1 Crocinitomicaceae bacterium
CCGAATACATTACTAATGTTTGTTCGTCCGTCATTTCAGCTAAATACTTCATCGTTAATCTATACTGAATCCAATTTTGGAATACCGACCCATTTCCTCCATAGGTAATTAATTCATGCGGATGTTGTGCAACTGCAGGATCGAGATTGTTTTGAATCATCAGCATAATTGCTTTTGCTTGTATTGATTTGCCTGGGTATTCATTTATAGCCCTTGCGAACATTTCATAGTCGGGGCGAAAACGGTGCATGTAAATTCTCCCATATCGTTTTAGTTCTTCTAAAAAATCTACCGCTAATTCTTCATGTTGTGTTGCTGGGAAATACCGCAAAGCATTTTTCAATGCAACGATTTTTTCATCTTTCGATAAAATATCTTTTCTTTTGGGAGCATGATTGATCAAGGGATCAATTTCTTTCTTTATGGGGATATTTTTCGGAACCCCCTCCATAACGGATTCCATAAAAGAAAGAGATTTCATTTTGTCAAATTTTAGACAAAGGTAATCAATGACTTAATATTTTAAGACAACAAATCCATTTTTCACAAGTTCTTCTCCCCCCTCTAAAACTGCCTTAATACGATAAAAATAAGTTCCTTCTTCTAATTTATTCCCATCTGACGTTTTCCCATTCCATCCGCCTGCGGCATCAGTGAATTCATAAATAACATTTCCCCATCTGTTTAGAATTACGCAATTGAAGTTTACAATTCCCTCAGAATTCACATAAAAAATATTATTCCCAGCCAGAGACGACATCACAACAATATTTGGAGTTGTTATATCACATGGTTTTATTGCAATGTTTGCAGTATCTGTTTTCTCATAACAAGCATTTCTTACGGTAAAAATATAAGTTCCAGCTCCAGAAATTATTCTTGGAATTTCTGTAGAACCGTTTTCCCAAGACCAAGTTGTAAGAGGACTATAATCATCTTGCTGTGTCCATTCGTTGAATGACGGATTTTTAGGGGTATTTAATATTAAAGGCGCCAATTCAAAGCTTGCTCCTAGGCAGATATTTGTATCCAAAACTTGCGTGTAAATATAAGGGGGGAACTCTATATTTGCTGTTAATATTTGATTACAAGCTTCATCAGTAAATGAAACAGGATAAATACCCGCATAGTTTGTAGAGATCTGTGGATTATTACTTTGAGGATTAGAAAATGAAATTAATGGGTCAACTGAACTCCAAACCCCTCCGTTAAATGCTGTTGTTCCAGTAACTTGGTAAACATAATTACAAGCCACAGTATCTGAAAAAATTGATGGAAGACTCATTACATAAAGAACTACTGTAGTGTCATAAGCACAACCAAAATTATCTGTAACATTATAGGTATAAAAAGTATTCCCAGTTATATCAGGTTGTATTATTATTAATGTGTCATTCTGACTTGATATTATTGAAGGGTCAGCAGTCCAGAAATCACTTGCAATCGTATTTTGATACCCTTCAGATTCTGGATATAAGGCTGCGTTAAAATATATTCCCCATTGAAAGATGTATCCATCATCAATACCTTGATTATCTTGAACGGTAATTGTCCAATTTCCATTTACAGGGCAACCAATAAAATCATTAAAATTCCCATCAGGAAGATAAACTCCATTTGTATCCATTGCTATATTATTTCCGGTTGTCGCATTTGGAAGATTAATGCCTCCCGCCGTATAATCATTAGGTATTGTATTCCCTGCAGTATTTTCAGCACAAATTGTCCCAAGAGTTGCATTTGCAGGCGAAAAACAATAAGTCCATACTGGAGATCCAGGCGCTCCACCATCAATATTTGTGTCGTTCCCTAAGGAAGTTCCAATCCCACTCCCACATCCTCCAGGAACAAGTGCTGTCCAACCAAAGGGTGTTCCATTATATGCATTCATAATTGAAACAGTAGTCCCATTGGGACACGTTAAAGTAATTTCTATATCTCCAATATATGAGTGTTCAATATCCAAGCATAATTGATCAAAATTAGCAGCAGATGTAATAAACGTTGTTTGGTCAAATCCTGAAATTCCAATGGAAGTTTCATACTGCTGCCCAGCTCCATCAGGCAAAAATGTCAGCCCTGCGAAAATCCCCCCAATTTGGAATTCTCCTCCGGGTACATTAACACCAACGGTATCTTGTGCAGTCACACCTCCAATTAAGTTTGTGTTTTGACCCAAGCAAACAGAATCTTCAAGTGGCCCAGTTCCTGCAAAAATTGGCAATTGTGATACGCGAACCTTACAACTGGTATTTACAATTTGCGGAAAAGCATCTGTTATTTTTAAATCCACATAATATCCAGACCGAACTGGAGGTGTAAACCAAACTGAGTCTCCTGTAGATTGCCCACTACCTCCAATAGTCCATAAATATGTACAGTTTGCAAAAGTTTGGGAATAACCTGTTCCTGTTACCTCTAAAGCATACGGAAAAGTCGGAGTTGCAACTAAAAGTACTGAATCCCCAAAACAAAGATCAACATATCCTGTATCTAAAGGGTTTAAGATATTGGGACCAACACCATTTTTAAATGCCTCAATATGTGGAAGAAATGGTTGTGGGAAGTCTCCACACGCAACATTTGCAACCCATCCTGTTCCCTCATTGGTTCCATTGGATACAAATCTTAAGGTTAAACAGCCACTTGGATTATTAGCAAAGGAAGCCTGCACATAAAAACCAACAGGGTTTGTCCCAGAATTATAAGCTCCTAATAAAGGCGCACTTGTAGTTGGACCGTCATAAATAAATAGTGTATCACTTGGGTCAATATTAAATTCAAATCCAATATTTGTAGCAAATGCAATAGAGACTTTTGAGCCTTGTGTTAGGTCGGGGCAAAGAACAAGAACTTCATTCATATTAGGGGCATAATTACCTGCACCATCACTGAAATTTGTTCCGCTTGGAGGTGGGGGGATAATACCATTACAATTTAAAGGATTGGCTTGATTATGGTCGGGGTCTGATAAAAGTAGGGCTTGATTTAAGGCAACAAAGCTAATAAACGCAAAGAATACACTGAATACTATTTTCATTTTTTCTTATTTTTAATTTCTAAATCAAGGATGTAGCTTGATTTAATAACTAGTAGTTTATTTTGATTTTTAACAATAAAATACTGGGTATGATCTTTAATTTTTAGACCTAAGTCTGTAAATTTTACAGTTTGATTTTTTACTTCAATTTCAGAAAAATCGATTGTTTTTCCTTCAGGAACGGGCGTGAAATAGCACGAATTTTCAAGGGCATATTCTAGGATTGTTATTTGTGCTATTGGGAAACTATTTAATTCCTCAGCAGTATAACTTTTTAAAAGTTCCTTTTTATAATTTTGAGCATTTAAGTTATTACTAGAGAATAGTAGTATTAAAAGTAGGAAAAAAGAATAATTATTCATGTAGGTTTTTATTTAAGACTTAAAATTTAATTTTAAAGTTGCATAAAGGTACAAAGATTAGTAAAGAATGGAAATTAATAATGGCAACTTTTAATTTTTACGATAATTTTTTAAGAAATAGTTGATTTTTCAAAAACAAAAAATATAAATTTGCGAAGAAAATAAAATAATTAAATATATGACAAAAAGAAGGGGAATCATTAGTTACGATAAATTAACTGTCGATCAAAAAAAACAAATTTTAAGAGATTACCCGGATGGTTATATAAATCATTTAACGACGATTAAGACTCCTAATGGTGAAACTCTTGATGCGTTTATTTGGGAAACAGATGAAGTCATTTACTTGGTTAAAATAAAGCTTCCTGAAGTCAAGCTGAAAAAAATTGAGGATGATGACGAAGAAGTATTTGATGAAGAATTAGATAAGGAAAATGATTTGCATGATGAAGATATAGATGAAGCAATATCAGATGATAAAGAGGAAGAAGAAGATGAATATGATAAGCCAACTGAGGATTCTGACGAAGATGAGTAAAAGTAACTAGCCTTCACCTTGCCTTTTATGAACCGCCAATAAAAAGTTTGCTAAGTATTAATTTATTAATTTAGCTTATTCTTAGCTATTCACTTATCAAATCAACTTCCTCATTATGAATTATTCATTAAAAAATAAAATAGCGCTAGTTTGTGGGAGTACACAAGGAATTGGAAAAGCAATTGCGCTTAAGTTATCTGAAATAGGATGCTCTATTATTCTTGTTTCTAGAAATGAAGAAAAATTGCAGGCTACTCTAACTGAATTAGACACTTCACAAGGGCAAAAACATCAATTTCTGAAAGTCGATTTTTCAAATCCTTTACAAGTAAAACAAGAACTTGATTTCTTTTTAAAGAATCACTCTGGTGTTCACATCTTAATTAATAACAGTGGAGGTCCAAAAGGCGGCCCGATTAAAGATGCAAGTACAGAAGAATTTATCTCAACGTTTAACCAGCATTTAATTTGCAATCATATATTAGTGCAAGCACTTTATCCTAAAATGATAGAATTAGGATACGGAAGAATTATAAATATTATTTCAACTTCCGTAAAACAACCGCTCCCAAATTTAGGGGTTTCAAATACAATTCGAGGCGCTGTCGCAAGTTGGAGTAAAACTTTGGCGAATGAATTAGGGCAATATGGAATTACGGTTAATAATATTCTTCCTGGAGCAACGGATACAATTCGCTTAAAGGAATTGGCAGAAATAAAGTCCCAAAAAACGGGGCAAAGTATTGAAGAGATATTTGAAGAAATGGCAAATGAGTCTCCTATGAAAAGAATTGCAAAACCTCATGAAGTTGCTGCTGCTGTTGCCTTTCTTGCTTCTCCTGAGGCTTCCTATATAAATGGGATAAACTTACCGGTAGATGGTGGAAGGACAAAAAGTTTGTGATTAGTTTATTTTATTGATTGCTATACTAAAAGTAAAAAAACGCCGATTCCTGCAAAATAACCTGCGATAGCTAACAAAGAAATATTCTTCAAGTACCAAACAAAAGAGATTTTCTCCATTCCCATTGCAACTACACCTGCAGCTGATCCGAGAATAAGAATACTGCCTCCAGTTCCTGCTGCGTACGCGATAAAGTGCCAAACATTTGCGTCAGGAGCTGCAGTAAACATTCCTATGCTTGCAGCAACTAATGGAACATTATCTATAACTGCAGAGCAAAGACCTAATAAGGTTACAAAAAGTGTTTCTGGGATATATTGACTTACAGTTTGCCCAAAATTTGATATCGTACCTATAGATTCCATTGCAGAAACAGTCATTAATACCCCTAAGAAAAATAAAACAGAAGGAATATCAATTTTACCTAATGCGCTTAAGGTTGGACCAGTGTGTTCTTCCTTTCTTTCAACTTCTGATTTAAGTCGAATCATTCGATTACTAAGTATTTCAGCTAGAACAGCAAAAATTGACAATGATAGCATCATGCCAATGTAAGTTGGGAGGTGCGTGGTTGTTTTAAATATTGGAACAAGAATAATTAATACTAAGCCTGCAATTAAAATTATGGAGCTGTATTGTTTCTTAACCCCATCATCTTCGATTTTTGTAACATTTCCTTTAAAAACAGGCATGAAAGAAGCGATAATTAGGGGAACTAAAATATTAATAAAAGAAGGAATGCTTAAAAGTAATATTAACTTTTGAGTAGTTACCTTTTCTGCCATCCAAAGCATTGTCGTAGTTACATCCCCAATTGGAGTCCATGCTCCCCCTGCATTTGCAGCGATTACGATTAAGCCAGAAAACCACATGCGATCTGATGTCTCGTGCAGTATTTTTCGGATTATTGTTATTAAAACAATTGTTGTTGTGAGGTTGTCAATAATTGCAGAAAGAAAGAATGCTATAAAAGAAATAATCCAAAGCAGTGCGATTTTTTTATTTGTTTTGATGAGGCGATTTATAGCATTGAACCCTTCAAAATGATCTATCATTTCAACAATAGCCATCGCTCCAATAAGAAAAAAGAGAATTTCAGCAGTTTTTCCAAAATGGTGCAGTAATGTTTGTTCAAGTAAGACCATTCTTTTTTCAAAGCCAAAAGAAGATATATTTATTAACTCAGAAGATTGAGGGTCAAGCCAAGAAGTTATACCATTAATACCAAAAGAGATACTTGCCCAACAAATCCCCATCATCAACAAGGCTGGGATAAGTTTATTAATTTTTATAGTGTGTTCTATAGAAATAGCGACATATCCTAATACAAAAACGATAATTAAAAAAAGTTCCATGACATTAAAATTAGTATTCTAAAAAAATTATAAACGCATTTTTAGTAATATTTGTTTAGGCTGACTAGATTTTTTGTGTATAAAAGCATACTTAAAATTAGCTGCAAGGGCCTTCAAAAAAAATTAATCTTAACTTCCATTTTATAGAATTATTCTCGTTTATCGAGGAATTCTTTCATTAAAATTTCAGCTTTAGTCAATTTTATCCTCAAAAATAAGAAACTATCAAAGTTATGTGATTAACTAAAGATTAAATAAAGATATCCAATATCTTAATCAGAGAATTCTCTTAATTTTGCTAAAAAATTTGAAAGATGATTGAAACAACAACAGAAATGCAGCAAGTATTAAAAGACTTGGGCATTAAGCCAGTAAATAGTGGGGCATCCACAGGGGCCGATTTCTTAAATACCAAGGGGGAAGTGATTTCGTCTTTTTCGCCAGTTGATGGAAAATTAATCGCTACAGTAAATTCTGCAACTGCTCAAGATTATGAGCTTGTTGTAAAAAAAGCGCAAGAAGCTTTTATTTATTGGAGAACACTTCCTGCTCCTAGACGTGGAGAAATTGTGCGACAGTTAGCAGAAAAAATACGGTTTTATAAAGAGCCTCTAGGTCGCTTGGTTTCTTATGAAATGGGGAAGTCTTTGCAAGAAGGACTTGGGGAAGTCCAAGAAATGATTGATATCTGTGATTTTGCTGTTGGCTTATCGCGCCAACTATATGGTTTAACGATGCATTCTGAACGTCCTGGTCACAGAATGTATGAGCAATATCATCCACTTGGAATTGTAGGAATTATTTCTGCCTTTAATTTTCCTGTTGCAGTTTGGAATTGGAATACAGCCTTAGCTTGGGTTTGTGGGGATGTTTGTATTTGGAAGCCTTCAGAAAAAACACCTATCACGGCTCTTGCTTGT
>JBILAB010000099.1:0-7089 GCA_044354455.1 Crocinitomicaceae bacterium
TCTCGATCTTTATACAAAATGTGGTAATATTCTGTGTTAAACCATTCAGCAAACCATTCTTTCTGCATGCCACAAAATTACAATAGTTTTCAAGAAAAGATTATATTCGTTCTCAAATGAAAAGAATAGGCATAACAGGTGGAATCGGCGCTGGAAAAAGTCTTGTTGCAGAAATTATTAAAGCAATGGGTTATCCAGTTTACAATTCTGATGAAAGCGCCAAAGAATTGACGGAGAGTAATCCAAAAATTAAAGAGGGGCTGATTCATTTATTTGGGGAAGAAATCTATCAAAATGATACACTAAATAAATTCGCTTTAGCTCAAGCTATTTTTTCAGATGAATCCCTGCGTGAAAAGGTGAATGCCTTAATTCATCCAATCGTTCGTGAAGATTATAATCTCTGGGCCTTGGCGCAAAATAACTCCCTTGTTTTTAATGAATCGGCTATTCTATTTGAAACAGGATCTTTTAAAAATTTTGACGCGATTATCTTAGTATATGCTCCTATAGAATTACGAATAAAAAGAATCATGAAAAGAGATAATTGTTCTGAAAATGAAGTCCTAAAAAGAATAGACTCACAATTTTCAGATGAAGAGAAATACCAGCTTACTGAATTTCGAGTTCTAAATGATGAACAAACACCAATTTTAGAGCAAGTTGAACAAATAATTTTAAAATATTAAAAAAAAACATTACTTTTATTAAAAATATTTAATTTAAACTATAAACTATGAAAAAAATTATTTTACTCTTTAGTATAATGACTTGTACTAACTTTTTTGCACAAAAACAAGAACCCAAAAATGTAACACTAGAACTTGAGTTTGCTCCATTAGGAGCATCGCCTCTAAAAATCAGCAGCTTGAGAGGCAGGTACTTTATTGATGAGATACAGGCTTTTCGTTTATCTTTTTTTGCTGGGGGAACCTATACACCCACTGATACTGAATCAAGTTTGGGAACTTTAACTGATAAAGATAGAACGATTAACTTTTCAATTAACCCAGGATATGAGTATCATTTTGATGGAACTGATAAATTATCTCCTTACATAGGCGGCGAATTGTCTTATAGTAGGGTAACAACAAAAAATAGTGATGAAGATTTTAATTCTGCTGATAAAATTAGTACTTTAACTACCAAGACATCCCAAAGCACAATAGGCCTGAGAATACTTGCAGGAGGAGACTATTACTTTACTAATAAGATATATCTAGGAGCTGAATTAGGTTTCGGGTTTACAAGAGATGGCAGAGGAAAAACAAGTTATAAATTAGAAAATGGCGATTCAGGCGAAGTTGCTCCAGAAGATTCTAAAGGAAATAGCACATTATTAAACTGGGGCCCTAATTACCAAGCCACAATCCGTTTGGGTTTTTGCATTAAGTAAAAGTATTTTTTTCTTTAACTAATACTATAAAGGCATGAAACATATAATAAAACTATTATTTTTATCTGCAATCTTGATTTCAAGTTCTTGTACTAAAAACCCTAGTAAAATAGTAGCACCTAACGCGCAGGAAGAAATTTCGGAAACAACGGTTTCAAACTTGAAAAAAATGTTGGATGAGTTACCTACGATTATTCGGGTAAGAGATGAGAAAAACAATAGATTTGTAGATTTTGATATTAAAAACAAATCTATTTCCATACTTAAGAGTTGGTCTTTTGCAAATCCTACACCTAATACTGTATATTCTACAACTTCTGGCTTTGTTATTTACATTTCTGACCCAAATCCAGCTTGGGGAATGGGCTCTGGGAGCCAAACCATTACTGCTGGAAGTACAACTTTACAAGTTCAAACAATGTGCTTAGCAATGGCTGGGTTTTCAAATTTATTTTCTTCAGGCCAGTCATTCCCAATTGATGGAATATCTTTGGTTATGGGCTTAGATGCAGATTTCAGTATGCTTAATAATGCAAATACTATGTGTTTTTCCGATTTCATTCATGGGGTTGCTTTCTATGAGGTTTTTGAATCTCCGGCATCTGGTTCTTATGATGTTATTGATTGGACTGATCCTAATTTTGATTTTACTACTTATTTTACTTCTCAAAATGGATATGCTTTTGTTTTCAGTTTTGATAACTGTAATCAAGGAAACTTTTATTTTTCTAAAGAAGGACAAATAACCGTAAATGGGGGGGATATGACTTTTTCCGGAGAATATTGGGGATGGGAAGATTGGATGACGGCTATTACACAAGGAGTAACAATTAATGCTTACCCTGGTTCCGGCACCATGGGCTGCAATTAATAATTATAAAATAACACTAAAAAAAGCAGTCTTATTGGCTGCTTTTTTTTTGGATATTGTTTTCAATTTTTTTATATCGGTGAGCTGCTTTATCCTAAAAATGGATAGCGATAATCTGTTGGAGGAACGAATGTTTCTTTGATCGTTCGGGCAGAAACCCAGCGCAATAAATTCATCTTAGCACCTGCTTTGTCATTTGTTCCTGATCCTCTTGCTCCACCAAAAGGTTGCTGTCCAACAACTGCTCCTGTTGGCTTATCATTAATGTACAAGTTTCCTGCCGCATTTTCCAATTTCTTTGTTGCTAATGCAATTGCATAACGATCTTGAGATACAATGGAACCTGTCAATGCATATTCAGAAGTTTCATCGATAAGCGACAGTGTTTCCTCAAATTTTTCTGAGTCGTAGACATAAATTGTGAGAACCGGTCCAAAAATCTCTTCACACATGGTTCTGAATTTAGGATTTGTTGTTACAACAGTTGTTGCAGAAACAAAATACCCTATGGATTTATCGTAAGTTCCACCAGTTATGATTTCAGCATCAGCTTGCTCCTTACAATAATCAATGTATCCTGCAATTTTGTCAAATGACCTTTCATCAATAACTGCATTCATAAAATTTCCAGTATCAGCAGGAGTTCCCATTTTAAAGGTATTTACTTGCTGAACATAAATTGCTTTTACCTCAGTCCATAAATTACTAGGAATATAAGCTCTTGAAGCAGCCGAACATTTTTGACCTTGGTATTCAAAAGCTCCTCTTGACATTGCTGTTGCAAGTTCTGCAGGATTTGCAGATTTATGTCCAATGATAAAGTCTTTACCTCCCGTTTCCCCGACAATTCGAGGATACGATTTATACTTTTCTAAATTCGTTCCGATTTCTTTCCATAAATGTCGGAATACACCGGTAGATCCTGTAAAATGAAGGCCTGCAAAAGCTTTATGTTTAAATATTACATCTCCTGCAACTGGACCATCAACGGTTATCATGTTCACAACTCCGTCAGGCAGACCTGCCGCCTTAAAAAGTTCCATAATTACTTGTGCAGAATAAATTTGGGAATCTGCAGGCTTCCAAACAACTACATTTCCCATCATGGCAGGCGCAGCGCATAAATTTGCTGCAATTGCTGTAAAATTAAATGGCGTTATTGCAAATACAAATCCTTCTAGAGGACGGTATTCTAATCGATTCCATATTCCAGGAGATGACTCAGGTTGTTCCTTGTAAATTTGAGTCATATACTGCACATTGAAACGCAAAAAATCTATTAGCTCACAAGAAGCATCTATTTCTGCTTGAAAAACGTTTTTAGATTGCCCCAGCATAGTAGCAGCATTCATTTTATAGCGAAATGGGCCTGCCAAAAGATCAGCAGCTTTTAAAAAGATAGCCGCGCGTTGTTCCCAAGGCATATTTGACCATTTTATTCGTGCCTCCAATGCAGCATTAATAGCATCTTCAACATGTTTTGCATCTCCAAGATTAAAATAACCCAATACTTTTTTGTGGTCTTGAGGACTTGTCAATGCTTTTTTTGCTTGTGTGCGAACTTCCTTTGAGCCAATATACATCGGAATATCCATTGGTTCTTGGGCGTACATTTCTTGGTACTTTTCAATTAAAGTTATTTTTTCTTGTGAACCGGGTGCGTAAGACTTAACGGGTTCATTTATAGCAACTGGAACATTGTAAAATGCATTTGACATAACAGATTGTTTTGTTGCAAAAGTAACGATTGTTAACTATCCTTGCAATGAATTCAATTGGTTTCAATGTTAATAAAGAGATTTTCCCATGGAAAAAAAGTAGTTTGGGCCTTATCCTGCTTTGTTATTTTGTGTAATTCTATTTCATTTGGACAGAACAAGTTTACTTTCTCGGCATTTAAAAACGAAAAAAATCACTTAAGGAAAGCTAAAATAGCTTTAGAATTAAGCGCGGAGTATGTTCGCTACAATATAGACTCATTAAAAATCCTTGCGGAAGAATTAAAAGAATCCAAAAATAAAAACGCATTCACAAGGGCTATTAGTTGTCGGATTCTAGGGATTTATGAAGTAAGAAAAGGAGATTTTAGCAATGGTATTGTTTTACTTAAAGCGGCTAAAAATTATTCGCTTTCCATGCAAGATTTAGAACTCCTGACAAGTGATATGAATGAATTAGGAAATGCCTATTTCTTGAAAGGAGATTTTAAAACAGCAGAATTCTATTATAAAACTTCATTAGATATTGGCGAGGATTCTCCAAATGAAACAGATTCGTTTTTAGCTTCAGTAAACCTAGCAAGAATTCACATACTTCAAAAAAAATATAGTGAAGCAAAGCAAGAACTTGAAAAGTATATTTTTTTAGCAACAAAAAATGAAAAATGGGAAGCTGTCGCAAATGCTTATGCTGTATTTGCAGATTTAGCCTTAGAGCAAAAAAATTATAAATTAGCAAAATTATATTGCGAGAGTTGTTTTTCATTTTCAAATAAAACAATGAAAAGCTATTTTTATTTAAATGCACTCACCAATAAAGCACTAGTCTATTTTTTGAGTAATGAAAAAAAGCAAGCAGTAGAATTATTCAAAAAAATTCTAAGAGCCCGAAAGACAGAAAATATCCCCTATAAAATTTTTGAAGCATATTTTAATCTTGCTAGTTATTTTATGGATTCAGACAAAAACATCTCTGAAAAATACAGCGACTCCTGTCTTCAACTTGCCAAAAAGCAAGGTCTTTTGGGATTAGAGCTAGAGGCCATAGAATTTAAAATTGAAGAACTGAAACTTTTGGAGTTCAAAGAGGCTAAGGCTAAACTAGAACTTAAAATAAGAGAATTAGAAAACAACAATAAAAAAGAAAGAGACAAACTGAGTGGCGAATTAATTTCAGGGAATTTCATTGAAAAAAAAGAAATAATCAATAATTCATTAATCCTATTTGCATTCTTCTCAGCGCTACTATTTTTTATGGTATTACAGATTAGAAAAAAGACGGGTAAATAAAATGCCGAAAGAAACGAAGAAAATAATCTAACTTTGTCCGTCAATGTATTTACAAACTCTTCAACTAACTAATTTTAAAAACTACGAATCCCTAAACTTGGAATTATCTCCCGGATTAAACGGTTTTGTAGGAAATAATGGTTGCGGCAAAACCAATATTTTAGATGCTGTCTATTACCTCAGCATGTGTAAATCGTATTTAAATTCAAATGATCGGCAAAATATTCGCTTTGATCAATCTTTTTTTTCTATTTCTGGAAATTGGAATATATCTCAAAAGATGACAAATGTGCATTGTGCATTTAAAATTGGTGCAAAGAAAGTCATTAAGTTAAATAAAAAAGAATACGAAAAAATCTCTGAGCACATTGGGCGTTTCCCCCTTGTTTTCATTTCTCCATATGATGGAGATTTAATTGCCGAAGGAAGTGAAATGCGCCGTAAATGGATGGATGGTATTCTTGTGCAATTGGATAAAAATTATCTTGAAGACATCGTTAGATATTCTAAAATTTTAGACCAGCGGAATGCTTTACTGAAAAACATGTTCGAGCACCGTTTATTTGACAGAGATTCTATTGATATTTGGGATGTTCAATTAATTGAAGTCGGTGAGCGAATTCATCAAAGAAGAAAAATATTTCTTGAAGAATTTATTCCTGTTTTCCAAAAATTTTACAAAGAAATTGGAAGCGAATCAGAGCTTGTTGGCCTAGAATATCGCTCCCAATTAAATGATGCTTCTTTTGCGTCGTTAATTGCAGGCTCAGAAAAAAAAGATGCCATTACACAGTATACCAATTGTGGAATTCATAAAGACGATCTCATTTTTACAATTAAAGGGTATCCCGTTAAAAAATTTGGCTCACAAGGTCAACAAAAATCATTTATAATAGCGCTTAGATTAGCCCAATATGATTGGTTAAAACAGCATAAGGAACTTAAGCCAATTCTCCTATTGGATGATATTTTTGATAAATTAGACAATCAACGAGTAGGAAAATTAATCGAATTAGTTACAGCAGATTATTTCGGACAAGTCTTAGTGACCGATACTGATCCAAGGAGAATGCTTGAACTATTTAAATCACTTCCCATTGAAAAAAAATTATTTCAATTAGAAAATGGAGAAATAGAAGTTATAATTGACTAAATTTATACTATGCGTGAAGAATCATTAAGATCATCAAAAGAACAACCAATTAAGGAAATTATTGCTAAGTTTTTGAAGGCTCATTCTTTGGATGAAAAGATGAAGGAAATGGATGTCATTGCTGCTTGGCCTGAATTAATGGGACCTGCTGTTGCACACCGAACGAAGGAAATTTATATTAAAAATCAAGTTTTATACCTTTCAATTGATTCCTCTGTAATGCGTGAAGAGTTGTTAAACGGAAAGCAAATAATTATTGAAAGAATCAATCAATTTGCAGAGAAAGAAATGATAAAAAATGTTTGGTTTAACTGATTCTCTAAGCACTAAACAGTGGTATTTTTTATAAAACACATCTTAGCTTTCTTATTATTAATTCAATTCTCCTTTGGATTTTCTCAAGTTCCAAATTATGAAAAAACGGAAAATTGGGCGGTGTTGCCTGGTTTATATCCCAGCGGATTAAGAGAATACCACAAAGACTCTTCGTTCTTCTCAAAAGTTGATGTTTTTTATGTTTATCCTACAGTTTTTTTAAGTAAAAAAGATAAACGCTGGAATATTCCACTAGATGATATAGATCAAAAGCGAAAAATTATCGATTTAGCTGTGCATTTTCAAGCCTCTGCTTGGGTTGAAGCAGGAAGAATGTTTGTTCCCT
>JBILAB010000100.1:0-6968 GCA_044354455.1 Crocinitomicaceae bacterium
CGTCTAAAAAATCCTCCAGGAAATCTACCAGCCGCCGAATATTTTTCTCGGTAATCAACTGTTAATGGTAAAAAATCTACTCCTTCTTTCGCATCTTGGGAAGATACAATAGTTGCTAATAGCATTGTATCACCCATTCTAACAACCACAGATCCATCTGCTTGTTTTGCCAATTTGCCTGTCTCCACTGAGATTTCTTTCCCACCGGTGATGATTGACTTTCTAATTCCTAAATTCATACTTCTTTTTATTTATATTATATTATTAAATTCTATCTTCTTTTATACAAAAAAGGGACAGTCGAATTGAATCGAATGTCCCCCCAATCAATAAATTTGCGCTTAGAATTAACGACGTAATCCTAATTCTTTAACTAAAGCACGGTATTTTTCTATGTCTTTACTTTTTAAGTAATCCAATAAACTTCTTCTTTTTCCTACTAATAATTGAAGAGAGCGTTGCGTTCCAAAATCCTTACGATTTTTCTTCAAGTGCTCTGTCAAATGACTAATACGATACGTGAACAAAGCAACCTGACCTTCTGTAGACCCTGTGTTTGTCTCAGAACCTCCGTGTTTAGCGAAGATTTCTTTTTTAACTTCTGTGTTTAAGTACATGCCAATATTTAGTTAAATAATTATTATGTAGCTATTCCACTCATAGGAATAGCGGGTGCAAAGATAGCTATTCTTTTGAAATACACAAAGAGATTACAAAAAAACATGAAAAGAGTTTTTAAAACCAATATAACTAAAATATTGTCTCGCAATAAATTAGTGAAGCTAAAATAAAACACTAATAAGCTATCTATTTCTTCTGTTTAACCTTATAAAAAAGATGCATAAGTAAAAAATGTGGCAAACTAATACAGGATAAAAAAATAAAAAGTGTAGCAATAAATTCATTTAGACTTAAAACAGCAACTGAATTATAAAATAGCATAGCACAGAGAAAAAAAATGGCTGAGAGTGTAAATGGCAAAGCCTTTTTATACAATGAAATGCCATCCATTTTTAGACCATACTGTAAATGCCCCCATGCGTTAAGACTATGTTGAAATATAAAATAAAGCCCAGCTTTAAATTTGAAAGATCTTTAAACAATCGTCTTATTACAATTAGAGTAATAATTTCATACTGCTTGCTTATATATGTAGTAAATGATTTAGGGAGATAATAAATTAAAAGATATACTTCATACAACAGTATAAAAGAAAATGGTGTATAAATCGCAACGATTGGATTACTCAAAAGATCTGAGGAATCCACTTTAATAATTCCAAAATCAACTAAAAAAATAATTGCAAGGTGTAATGCAAAGCTTGCAATAGCAATTTTTAATATTATCCTTTCACTTCTTGACTTTGTTTCTTCAGAAAGAAATTTTTTATTAAATCTGTTAAAGTAATTCAATATAAACATTAGTTAACTTTAACTTAATAACAATGCTACTAAAAAAAAGTTCTAAAAATTTATTTTTCAACAACTTGCATTTTTATAAGCCATTGACATCCCAACATTTATTTAAGTAATTTTATGAAGCTATTCAACTTAAAAAATATCAAGGTAAAGAATAAGATAAGCATTGGAATACTTGAATTGAAAGCAAAAAAAACCTCCCGAAGGAGGTTGTAATAAAAAACAAATGAACTATCTCTTAATTTTCAGATTTATTTCGAATTGCTAAAGGAATAGCAAATTTTGGTAAAAATGAGATTAATGCCATAACTAATTTCAATGCAAAATTGTAAATTTCTCTGTAAATGTAATATGCAATTAAGATTAAAAGAGATCCAACGATACCTACCAATGCTGATTGTATACCAATTGAAAAATTATCATAATCACCACTAATTGTATTTGGTAGCATATTCGCAATCATATCAACCCCAGGAACAGTTGTTAAAAATTGACCATACGTTAAAAGTGGAGCATATGCAAGTGATCCTACCAAAGTCGCAACTAGTTGCAATAAACCAATATACATTACAAATGTGAAAGACAATTCACCAATTAAAGTAATTAAGCGAGGAATCATGGTGACAAAAACAAAGTGCAGCAAACCTTTGTATTCTTGATCATTTAATTGCTCAGCTCTTTTTTTGGTTACACTATAAAGAAACCAGGCCGTTACAATACTAAGTACTAATCCAAGTACTAAACCAACTGCAGCGCCAGCTTTCTTTCCACCAGTCATAGGGTCAGTAAAAGCCTGCTTAAGAAAGCCGCTATCTCCAAATAATTCCATGAAACTTATCGCTAGCCCACCTAATAATAGAGCGAAGGCTGCAAGGCGCCAAAAAGTAGCGAAACACCACTTGAATACTTTTCCATCATCAACTCCAGTAAGGAATGGCAAAACACGATTATTGTAATTGCTATCAGCAATTCCAATAGTAATAAACGGTAAATTTTTTTCCATAATAAAATAATTTAAAAAGTTAGTAAAACTAAATTTAGTTACTTTGTGAAATATAATGATTTTTAAATCAAAAAGTTATAAACAATTAAAGTGTTGAAACCTCAAAATTTTAGATTATAGCTATAAAACTATTACTACTTAATTGTCACTAATTTAGCATGAATATAGCATTAACAAGCATTAACTTTCCATTCTCCCAAAATCCTCGAAATAAAGGATTTTCTAGAAAATAAATTACAGTTCCTGAACCAATAGAATGGACACCTGAAATTAAAGCTTCTGTTTGTTTTTTTGCAACATTAGAGCCTACAAATCCACTGATTGGAATTGCATCTTTTTTTAGTTTAAATACACTGCCCTGCTTAAGTTCATAAGCATTTGAATTCATTCTTAGCGTAAAATAGTCAGTATAGCCAAAACTAAGTGGATGAGAAAAATCTATATTACAAGGATAAATTGCACCATTTACAATACTACTTAACTGCTGACGATCAACATCTCCGTAAGGTATTTCCTTCTCTGAACTAGCCGAATCTTTATCTTTTACTTTTAGTCCAAAAACTTCATTTCCAGCAAAACTTTCAGCCGCTGATCCAATGACAATTAAATTCCCGCCTTTTTCAATCCAATCTAAGACCGCTTTGTTTTCTGAAAATTGATATTGACCTTCTGGTACAATTAAAGTGCTTAAGCTCGGCAAAGCGCTTTCCAAATCTTCAATTAAAAGCATGTGAACAGGATATTTTAATTCTTGTTCGAAAAAATACCAAAGCTCTCCAGAACTTAAAGAAGATGTATTTTCGCCAGTTAAAACACCAATTGATTTCTTTGAAATATGCTTCACACTGCTTGCACCAAAATCATTTCCTTCATCTACGAATCCAGACTTAAGTGCTGTTAAAGAGATTTCTAATTGATTAGAAAGAGTAATAATTGTTTCATCGAACGTTTTAGCTTTATTTTCTCCACGCAATAATATTAAAGTTCCTGGAGCATACTTTTTCCCTTCAATAATAAAGTGTTTCTCTGTGAAATAAACCTTGATTCCTTTTTGCTGTAAAGCAGCTAAAAATCGACTTGATTTCATAGAATTCCATTCACACACATAAGCATAGCAATCAGAATTAAGACTATTTTTATCATGTGAAATAACAGCAGTACCATTTCCTTCAAGCAGAACTTCACTCGCCCAAGCTTCTAATCCATAGGCAAAAGGCAAGGCCCAAGCTGTGATATCATATGTCAATGAATCTGCTAATTTAGTCTGAGGTTCAAATAGCACATTAACAAGCGTTCCTTTAATTTGGTTTGTAGAAATAATTAAATCATTTTGACTACTTGTTACGGACTCTATTTTACCAGTTTTAAAATTAAAGCCCTTAAACTTAGTTGGTTTTGAAAAGCTAACCTTGATTTCATTTTTTTTCATCAATTCCATCAAAGGCTGTAATTTATTTTGTGGACCTGAAATCACATAGGATTTATACTTATAATTTTTATTCGCACAAAAAGATTGGTATTCTTTGATGAGCTTATCGTTATTTTTTGAACTCATCTCAACTGTGGATAATCCTGTTGTAACGTGATGATCTACTCTATTTTGCAAAGTTAGAGTATCTCCTACTTGCGTAATTACAGCTAAGCCTGCTCTTCCACTCCCACCCTGCTCAAATGTCATTCCAATTGATCCACTGTAAGTTGGATAAGTGTCGCCATAGCTTGGATAAAGCAAATCAAATATTTCCTTGGAAAAATACATCCATCCTTCTTTGTCAAAATAGTTAGCGTTATTTTTTCCAATATCCTTTTGAAACTTTCTTTGCCAATCAGTTATTACCTCGTGATAAGGTTCTGCTGCTGGAGGGAAATAATAAGGTTCATTTATCCCCTGTTCATGAAAATCTACATGAACATGAGGTAACCATTGATTATAGCGCTTCATACGTTGTTGGGATTCTATTTGTGTCATCCATGCCCAATCTCTATTTAAATCAAAGAAATAATGGTTTGACCTTCCTCCTGGCCATGTTTCATTGTGTTCAGCACTAAAACGTTTTATATCAGGCGGAAAATTACCCTTTTGGTAGTAAAAATTAACATAGCGATCGCGGCCATCTGGATTTAAACAGGGATCGATTATTACAATTGTATTTTTTAAATACTCCTTATTTTTTGTTACTAATAAATAGGCAGTTTGCATAGCCGCTTCAGTTCCTGAACTTTCATTTCCATGAACATTATAACTTAACCAAACAATTGATACTTTTTCAGAAACATCGTTGTTTAAATGCGCTAAACGAATAGCCTCTAGTCTATTAATATTTTCTTCAGAACCAATAAATGCCAGAAGCAGATCACGTTTTTCATATGTTTCACCATATTTTTCAACTTTGATATTTTGAGGAAATGCTGCTTGCAAAGCTGAAAAATAGTCGACAACACGATAGTGCCTTGTAAATTGCTGACCAATAGAATATCCTAAAAAAGTTTTAGGAGTAAAATTAGTTTGCGAAAATAGAAGTTGTAATTGAGCAATAAAAAAAAGTATAAGTAAAGAATTTCTCATTTTTTTGTTTTGTAAATTTACCATCCTAAATTACTCAAAATAGTTAGCTAAAAAAAATTACTTTTGAATCCACAAATTTACACTTCATGATAAATTACAATCCTAAAAGTTGGCTTAGTCTAATTTTTTCTTTAAATAAAAGCGATACAATTCGAATTCTTTGGAAGCAATTAATTTTTATTTCTTTGCTTGCAACCATAATTATTTCCTTATTACATCTGCTTTCAGTCGAACATCAAAATTTATTAAGCAGCTACACCAAGGAATTAACGGCTATCTATTCTTTAATCGGATTTGTTATGTCATTACTACTACTTTTTCGAACAAATGGAGCCTACGATAGATGGTGGGAAGGAAGAAAGCTTTGGGGTGCTATCGTTAATGACTGTCGAAGCGCCTTCTTAAAAATTTCATGCAGAATAAGCAGCGAAGAAGATAAAAAGGAATTAGCTGAATTATTTAGACTTTATATTCACAATGCAAAAAATAATTTAAGAGCTAACAAGAAGAATTTAGTATTTGAAAAGCACGAAGATTCAAGCAAAGACAATAGTCCAGTTCAAGTAATGAAATTTATTTACACTAAATTAAAGGGATTAGAAAAACAGGGGGATTTAAACGAAGGAGATTTGATTCAAATAGATGTCAATTTAAACGGATTAATAGCTTCGTTGGGAGGTTGTCAACGAATTAAAAATACACCAATTCCCTATTCTTATAGCTTGTTTATTAAGAAATTTATTTTTTTATATGTTATAACGCTTCCTATTGTTTTCTATCATTTTGACTACTGGGCTGTTCTTATTACCACTTTTGTTTTTTATGCATTAGTTAGTATGGAAGTCCTAGCAGAAGAAATTGAAGATCCTTTCGGATACGATGATAACGACTTACCACTTGACCAAATATGTCAGATAATTGAAAAAGACATTAAAAACATTATGGAAAATTAGATGATAGGAATTTTATAGAAAATAAGGCTCTATATAAAATTTTGTGTTTCGTAATAAAAAATTTAACTGCAAAATACACTATTCATTTCCGATATGCACTATTGCATCACCTTTGTAAACTACTGGTGATTCATTTACACAAATAATATAACCCGATAAATTGGAAATAACTTTTCGTTCTGCTTTTCCAAAAGGATCCGTCACATGTCCAATCAATTGCCCTTTCTGTACATGTATCCCATTATTAATGAAAATATGGAACATCCCTGAAATAGGAGACCTTAACCACTTAGACTTGGAAAGTAAAATTGGCGTTCGATCTTTTGAAATATCGTATTTATAATTTCGCATTCCAAGAGAAGAAATAATATTTTTGGCGCCATTTAATCCTTCTTCAATAATATTTTCTTCAATGTCATTAGACTTTCCTCCTTCAAATAGAAGAATTTTATTCTGCTTTTTTGAAACTGACTCGCGCAAGGTTTTTGCAATTAAATTAGAGTGCAGAATGAAAGGTGGATTAAAAACCTTTGCTAATTCTTTACTCGTCTCATCAGAAAAAACACAGCGAATTTGCGGGAAATTATTTCGTTGACTTGCACCCGTATGAAAATCGATAATATAATCGCAATGAGGAGCAATTTCTTTCATGAAATGGTAGGCAAATTGAGCTGCCAAAGACCCCTTAGAAGAGCCAGGAAAACTTCGATTTAAGTCGCGACCATCCGGTAATTCACGCCTAACATTTAGAAAACCAAAAATATTAAAAACTGGTAAGCAAATTATTGTTCCTTTTGTAGGAATATTTAATTTTTTATAAATAAATCTTCGAACAATTTCAATCCCATTAATCTCATCTCCATGAATTCCAGCCATTAATAAGACAGTCGGGCCATCTTCTTTAGCTCTATTTACAATAACAGGAACAAGGATTGGAGTTCGTGTGTGTAATTTTGCAACATCTAAATTCAGCTGATACGATTTTCCAGGTCTAATTTCCTCACCAAGAATAATTAATGAAGCTGCTT
>JBILAB010000101.1:0-6806 GCA_044354455.1 Crocinitomicaceae bacterium
TGGGATTTAGATGGTGAAGTTGTTGAAGATTTTATGCTAAAAATTTGTAGTCGCTATGCAGCTAATCTGGGGAATTAGTTTTCTTCTCAGCTTTCAACTTTACAGCCAAAGTAGGCAGGTAAAAGAATTTACAAAAACATTATGTTCTTCAGAATTCCACGGAAGAGGATATGTTGAAAATGGAAGTAATATCGCAGCAGATTTTATTGGAAAAACATTTCAAGAGATCGGATTAGCGCCTATAAACGGAAGTTATTTTCAAAAATTTACTTTTGATGTTAATACCTTTCCAGCTAATTGCATTGTAAAATTAGATACCCACCTTCTGCAAGCTGGAATAGATTTTTTAGTTCACCCTGCCTCTGGTTCTACGTGTAACTCCCCCGCTTGTCCTGATGGTAGATTTTTCCCGATTCAACATCTTCAAGGCGCTGATTTTTTAGCAAAAAAATTACTTTTTTTAAATTCCAATAAAGTTTTTGATTATGATAAAGATTCTGTACTAATTATAAGTCTTATTGGCTGTAAAGACACTGAAATAAAAGAAATTCGGGCGGCTTTAATTCAACTTGCAAACTCCCGACCAATAGTCGAAATCACAAATGAAAAATTTACATGGTCTGTTAGTCAAACAGCATTTTTGTACCCTTATATTCAATTGAAAGAAGCTGCTTTTTCTACTTCAAAAGGTGCAATTTTTCTAAATATTGAAAATAAATTTTTAAAAAAATTCGAGGCTCGTAACGTCTTTGGATTAATTAAAGCAAGAAAAGAAACGGATAAGACAATTATTATAAGCGCCCATTATGATCATCTTGGTAGAATGGGAAAAAATACCTACTTCCCTGGAGCAAATGACAACGCAAGTGGAAATGGAATGCTTCTTTCTTTAGCGGAAAAACTTCTTCTTAAACCACTAAAAAAGTACAATGTGATTTTTATTGCATTCGCGGCTGAAGAAGCGGGACTAATAGGCTCCGAATTTATGGTTGAAAACCCAATTTTACCACTAAAAGATGTACGTTTTCTACTAAATTTAGATATTATGGGAAGTGGTGAAGAAGGTGTTACAGTTGTAAATTCAACACTATTTGATAAAGAATATCAACTTCTATGTAAATTAAACAAAAGAAAGAAAGCATTAAAACAAATAAAGCCAAGAGGACCCGCGGCAAATTCAGATCATTATTATTTTACACAAAAAGGAGTTCCTTCCTTCTTTATATATACAATGGGGCCAAACAAACATTACCACGATGTCTTTGATACTTTTGAAGAACTAAGTTTTAATGCTTTCGAACCACTATCAAAATTACTTACAGCCTTTATTAGAAAATTATAAACACTGCTTTTGAAGTGCTTTTTTAATTTATTTTACTAAATTTTCTCGGTTTAGTGCCTTCTATTTTAAAATAGTAAAGTCCTGCACTCATTTCAGAAACTGAAATTTCAGTTGACATATTTTCTAAAACTCCTCTTTTAACAACTGAGCCAAAATTATCTATAATTGAATATTCCTCATTCGACACTCCATTGAAATCAATAGTAAGGGCCTCTGAAACTGGATTTGGATATAAAGAAAATAAAACCAATTCCTCCTCTGAAATCCCTGATGAATTAATTGTTAAATTCAAATATTGCGTTACACAATTTGCAGATGTTGGACCAGTATAAATTCCTGATGTAGTATAGGTTAAACCATTTGCTACCCATGTGTATGTGTCGATTGCCGTAATTGTAGTAGTAACTGAGGTGTTTGGAATAATTGTTAAGTTTAAAGATTGTGTTATACAAGCAAGGGTGTTACCAGGATAAACACCAGTACTAGTATAGGTTATTCCGGTATTTGACCAGGCATAAGATCCACAAGCAGCCGAAACCGTTGTAGTATTAGTAGAATTAGGGGTAATCGTTAAAATGAGTGTAGGGGTTACACAATTTACTGTTGGCCCTGTATAAGTCCCTGAAACAGTATAGGTTTGATTATTATTTGCCCATAAATAACTTCCACAGGCATTTGCATTAGTAGTGTTAGTGGTATTTGGGGTGATGCTTAAATTTAATACTTCTGTTACACAGTTTGTTATAGTTCCTGTATAAGTTCCGCTAGCTAAATAAGTTTGACCAGTATTTGCCCAAGTATAAGAAGCGCAGACACCACTTACTGTAGTTGTGTTTATTGAAGTGGGTATAATTGTTAAGTTTAGAATCTCTGTAATACATTCTGATGTATTTCCTGTATAATTTCCACTTGAAGTGTATGTAATCCCATTGTTCGCCCATGTATATGAATCACAAACAGAAACAGTAGTTGTATTAGTTGAACTTGGAATTATACTTAGATTTAAAATTTCGGTAACACAGTTTAATATTGAGCCAGGATAAACATTTGTGCCTATCTCAGTATACGTTTGCCCAGTATTTGCCCATGTATATGAATCACAAGCTGTTATATTTATTGTGTTTATTGTATTTGGCGGCAAGATAGTCAAATTTAATATTTCAGTGTAGCATTGACCTACTTCTATGTTGGTTGGGCCTTCATAAATTCCGGTTGTGGTATAAGTTGCCCCAGTTTCAGACCAAAAATAACTTGTTCCACATACAATTGTGTCTGTTTGATTATTATTACTTGGATAAATAGTAAGGTTTAAAGTATCTGTACCGCAAGAATTTACGGAGATATAAGTCCCTGATGAATCATAAGTCTCCCCATTAGTTGCCCATGTATATGAGCCACAAGTAGGAAGAGGAGTTGTTGTTGTTGCTCCTGCCGAAATGGTGAGATTTAAAACTTGCGTTACACAATTTGTTGTTGAACCTGTATAAACTCCAGATGAGGTAAATGTTTGGCCATTATTTGGCCACGTGTAAGATCCACATGATGTAATATTTGTAATATTTGTTGAACTAGGGCTAATTGTTAAATTAAGAGTTGGAGTTATACAATTAACTACATTGCCTGTATAAATTCCACTTGTTGTATAAGTTTGCCCTGTATTTTCCCAGGTATAACTTTCACAAGCAGCTTGACTTACAGAGCTAGTTAGAGATGGACTGAGTGTTAAGTTCAAAGTATTTCCAATACAATCTGAACCTGTTATACCAGAATAAATACCGCTTGCTGTATACGTTTGACCATTATTTGACCAAGTGTAAGACGCTCCGCAGGCACTTACCGGAGTTGTAATTATAGATGTTGGTGCTAAGATTGTTAAACTAAGTGCTTCCGTTACACAATTTGTTGTTGTGCCATAATAAGTACCACTAGAATTATAAGTTAAACCATTATTCGCCCAAGTATATGTCTCACAAGTACTAATTGAAGTTGTATTTATAGAGCTAGTGATAAATGTTAAATTTAGAACTTTAGTAATACAATTTACTGTTGGTCCAATATAGATTCCTGGTGCTGTGTAAGTTTGACCAGTTACACCCCAAAAATAAGAAGACTCACAGGTAATAATTGAGATGTTATTTGTCGTATTTGGAGTAATTGTGATGCTCATTGTCTGCGTTGTTGCACAAAGCCCTGCAGTTGGAGTAAAAGTATAAGTTGTTGTTGCCAGATTATTAATTGCAGGTGTCCAAGTTCCAGAAATACCATTAGTTGAACTTATAGGAAGTGGAGATATCGTAGCTCCTGAACAGAATGGACCAACTTGCATAAAATTTGGAAGGATGGATTGGGTAATCGCAATACTCATTGTCTGCGTTGTTGCACAAATACCAGTCGTTGGAGTAAAGGTATAAGTTGTTGTTGCTGAATTGTTGATTGCTGGTGACCAAGTTCCAGAAATACCATTTGTTGAACTTATTGGTAGTGGGGATATCGTTACTCCTGAGCAGAAAGGACCGACTTGTGAAAAAGTAGGAGTAGTATTTTGACTAATTACAATATTCATTGTTTGAGTTGTTGCACACTGTCCAACTTGTGGAGTAAATGTGTAAGTTGTTGTTGACGTATTATTAATTACAGGACTCCAGGTTCCTGTAATGTTATTTGTAGAGCTTGTTGGTAAAGAATTTATCGTTGCTCCTGAACAGACTGCAGCTACTTGAGTAAATGTAGGCAATGCAGGCGCAGTTACTGTTACTGTTGGCGACCCACTGTTACCAGTTCCTGTAACACTTCCTGATGAAACAGATACAATAGTAAATGTGGAAGTTGTTGTTGGATTTACAGGAATACTTACTGGGCTTGCACCTGTTGCTGAGTAATTGTTTGTCCCATCTGTTACTGTAACTGTGTATGGAGGATTTCCTCCAGTTACAACTGCACTTAAATTTGTAGAAGCTCCTGAGCAAATAGTGTCATTAGCACTACTTACACTTAAAACTGAAGCTGTTATCGGAGGAACTACACCTCCTACATTTAAAGGTTGAGCACTTGATGCTGTTTGTGTTAAACATGAAGCACAAATCGTTTGACTGCTTACTGTACCAAAAGGTTGGATATTAGTGACAGTTGTTGCGACATCTATATAAGCCACAACTCCCCCTGATGTCATTTCCCATACAAAACCAAAGTCGCTGTTTGGCACCCATGTTGTTGTTGTGGACACTCTAAATGTACCCATAACTACTCCTGCAACTGATGGGATAGCCTGAGCTGTAGCTGAAGTAAAGATTCCGTTACTTGATGAAAAATTTAATTTTCTTTGAGATGTAATATAAGGCAAGTTGGCAGTTCCGGTATTTGGCCAGTTTAACCATCCTGGTAGCGTATTATCATTCAATGCCTTCCATGTTATTGTTCCCGTTGTTATACTTGGCGAATGAACTCCACGAATAATCAATGCGTTAAATGTAACAGTAGAAGTTCCAGTATTTGTTAAGCGTATCTGAAAATCTGCAGTGTTTGTTGTTGAACTCAACCACTCCATATCCATTCGGATTGCTGTAGTTTGAGAATGTACAGTATGGCTTGCAATAAATAAGCATAATAATAGAATTGAAGCTTTTACTGCAAAACTTGAAATAAATTTAGGGCTTAAAATAGTTGTCATAATATAAACATAAAAAATCTTAGTAAGAACAAATATACATATTATTTTTAATTTTTTTTTGTAAATTTTAAGCTTATCATCTTGCATAATTCTTTTCCCTATCTTTGACTATTGATTCAACTTTATGGAAATCAAAAGTCACATTTCTAATAAAATGCCTGTTTCACCTTCAATAGATAAAGTTGGTGTAGAAGAGCGAATTGCTAGATTTCAATCTAGAAGCATTAAGAATGAAGCAAAAAAGCAAGGACTTAATATGGTCTTGAGCATGATTGACTTGACAACACTCGAAGGGAAAGATACCGAGGGAAAAGTAAAGCAAATGTGCTATAAAGCAATGCATTTACATGATCATTTTGAAGGCATTCCGCAGGTAGCTGCAGTTTGTGTTTATCCTTCAATGGTAGCTGTCGCAAAGAATGAATTAAGAAATTCTTCTGTAAAAGTAGCTTCTGTTGCAACAGGATTCCCATCAGGGCAAACTGCTTTAGCACTTAAATTAAAAGATACAAAATTTGCAGTTGAGCAAGGAGCCGATGAAATTGATATGGTAATTTCAAGGGGAAAATTTTTAACTGGTGAATTTGCTTACGCTTTTGACGAAATTGCTGCCGTAAAAGAGGCCTGTGGAAAAGCAAGATTAAAAGTTATTTTAGAAACTGGAGAATTAGTAACTTTAGATAATGTGCGAAAAGCAAGTGATATTGCAATTTATGCAGGAGCAGATTTCATAAAAACCTCTACGGGAAAAATACAACCTGCGGCAACAATGCAAGTCACTTATACAATGCTCATGGCAATCAGGGACTACTACGATGAAACAGGAATCATGGTTGGAATGAAGCCAGCTGGAGGCATTTCAACTGCAAAATTGGCGCTGCATAATTTAGTAATGGTCA
This sequence comes from Crocinitomicaceae bacterium, assembly GCA_044354455.1. GTDB lineage: Bacteria > Bacteroidota > Bacteroidia > Flavobacteriales_D > Crocinitomicaceae > UBA952. Next base: position 5,909 of record JBILAB010000101.1, read on the forward strand.
AAGAAATTCTTGGAACGAAATGGTTAAGTAATGAGTGGTTTCGTTTTGGAGCAAGTAGTCTTGCCAACGATGTTTTAATGCAACTAGTAAAAATAGAAACTGGAGTATATCAATCTAATGATTACTTTTCAATTGATTAAGATGAAAAAGGAACTGAACGACAACTGGCACTATTCTTCTTCTTTAGAAGCGATAAATCATATTCAACTTAAAAAAAAGTACACTCTTTTCATTGATGGAAAATGGATTGCGCCATCTAAAAATACATATTTTAAGACCATTAATCCTGCAAACGAAGAAACCTTAGCGGAAATTGCATCTGCCTCAAAAGAAGATGTGGATTTAGCGGTTAAAGCTGCTCGCAAAGCATACACGAATGTATGGTCGAAAATGCCGGCTTCTGAAAGAGCAAAATACATTTACAGAATTGCTAGATTAATGCAAGAGCGTGCGCGTGAATTTGCTGTAATAGAATCTCTTGAATCTGGCAAAACTATTCGCGAATCACGCGATGTTGATATTCCACTCGCCTGCAATCATTTTTTTTACTATGCAGGATGGGCAGATAAATTAGATTATGCTTTTCCCAATCGAAAAATTGAATCTTTAGGTGTTGCAGGGCAAATTATACCTTGGAACTTTCCTTTGTTAATGGCAGCTTGGAAAATTGCTCCAGCTTTGGCTGCAGGAAACACTGTAGTTCTAAAACCTGCAGAAACTACAAGTCTAACCGCATTGAAATTAGCAGAAATTATTGAGGAATCTGGATTACCTCCTGGAGTTGTGAATATTGTTACAGGTTTTGGAGAAACAGGCGCAGCGATTGTAAATCATCCAGATATCAATAAAATTGCTTTTACTGGATCAACAGCTGTTGGAAAAATAATCCAAAAAGCAC
>JBILAB010000102.1:0-6795 GCA_044354455.1 Crocinitomicaceae bacterium
GCAAGAGCTTGTGCTTGTGTTAACTCTTTAAATACATTCGAGGTATCTATTTTATTTTTTATTCTATCAATTTGATAACGCTCAGAAATAAGAACACCTCTTTTTTCCAATGTTAAAAGTGCTGATGCACTAATTCCTTTTTCAAGTAGTGTTTTTTTAGGAATTGGAGTAAGTATAGAACCGCAATCCATTGCCTCTTTTATTAAAATTAAGAGTGTGTCAAATTGCTTTTGCATACGTGCATTTTGCTCCACTTCTTCTAATAATTGAGCTAAATTTTGTTCATTTGAAAAATCCTCAGAGAATGAAATACATGTCAGTGTCTTTGGTGTATAGCGCTGGTTGATTTCTTCTTTTGAAATAACAATTCTTCTTTCAATCATTTTTTTTATGAGTGGTTGAATTGTTTTTATTCCTAGAATTACAGAAAGTTCTTTTAAGTCGAGAGAATCTTTTGCACTTAGTGCATCAACAATTAACTGTTCTTTCTCATCTAGGCTGTCTAGCTCTGCACTAAATTCTGGGTGAATAACTAGAATTGTTTCGCTTGCTAATTTAAAATTAGAGGGCAATGCGGCATTCATTACATCTCCTAAAGGCGCCATATAATAAGAGGAAATCCATTCCCAAAAGTGCAATTGGTTTTCATTGATAATTGCGCGTTCATCCAACTGATGTTCAATGTATTTTGCTTGATAAGAACTTGGGATTTCTTCGTGTATTCTTGTAATAATTCCTGTTTGTAATTTGTTTTTGCCGAAAGGTACAATTACCCGAACTCCAAATTTTATTGAATTATTCAGTTCAAAAGGAATACGATAAGTAAAAACTTGGTGTATTGGAACAGGCAGTAATACATCTGCAAATAAAGTTTTTCTATCACTCACAGTGTAAAAATAAGAAAACGCTTATATTTTTAGTTCTATAGCTTTAAGAACTTATTGACATGCATAGCTTTCTTCTTGATTTACTACGTTGTCTCCCGGATGATTGGAGCAAAATAAATAGAATCCAGTTTTAGAGCCTGTACAAAGTTCTCTTGTGCTTTTCTTATCAAGTGCCCTTAGATATGCCTGTTGCGGTGAAACATAAAAAGGATGGTAGATTTCAACTGTTTGCCGTGATGAGAAAATACCAATCACTCTCTTCCCATTTGTTGCTGTGAGGTTTGTATAAGTAGGTTTACTTTGAGCTAAGCCTGATGAGGGCTTATTAACTGCTATGAAGTTGTAGAGTTCTTCTGCTCCACCTGTAATTTTTATAGTTACACCTTTAAATGTTCTTTTGGTAATAGATGAACTTTCAGTACAATTGCTTTTCATTAAATCATAAAATGTTTCTCCATTTGCTGTAAATACTTTACTTGAATATGGTTGAACATCTGCTTCACCAAGATTCCAAAAGATTGATTTTTCTGAATAAGTGTTGTTTTCCCATTCATTAAAAGCAATTTTCAGCTGAGTATTTAAAACAAAAGAATTCCCTGTTGATGAAACTGTTATTCCTGTTGTTGTATATTCTCCGGGATTATTAGCAAACTTAAAATTAAAGTTTTGAGTAGCTGCAGCAGAAGTTATACCTCTAACCAATTCAGTTTCTCCACTAACACTAAATGCACCATCGTTAATAACAATGTCAATTTTATAAATTGCTTGTGGATTTAAAGAAGTCATTTGTGGATTTGTGGAAGTTTGAATTACACCATTAAATCCAGTTGGCATTGTTTTAAAGTAATATACTTTTTGCTCGGGAGCATAAAAAACGCCATTTGGATCTTTATTATCTAAAATAGTATCTCTCAGCAACCATGATCTTGTAAGATTTCCGTTCAAATATTCAGAAATAGTTGCGTCTACATTGGTGAAATAACTTGAATCCGCTATTTGTGCAATTTCTAAAGCGTTTCCAGGCCCAATAAAAGCCCTATTTATTTTTATATAATGCAGTGAATCAGCTTGATCTAATAAGCCATAAACAACAGCTGTATCCTCAAAATTCCCAACTAATTTAACTTTTTCACTACATGAACTTAGCATGTATAAAAAAAATCCAAAAAGTGTAAAATAGAGATATTTATAGATATTTTTCATAAGATTAAATGTATTCTATTTTTAATGATATTATTGACCGTTTGGATTCATTTCTGGTTTCACAAAGCTTCCAGTTTTTGCGTGATCAATTAGCTCAATTACAAAACAAAGTGATTCGCGCCCTTGTTGTTCGCCGTAAGCTAAGTCCCATGGTATATATACTCTATATAAACCTCCTTTTTTCATTTTTGGAAGAACGTAAGACCAACCAGGAATTACGCCACCACTTAATTGTAAGGGCACAGCTTCGATTATTCCTGCTTCATTTTTCATAGTGTAAGAATTTTGAACTGTATCACCTAAGGCAGAAGTTAAGATATAGTGAACTTTAACATCATCAGTTGCCGAAGGTTTTGTTCCTTTTCCAGGACGTAAAGTTTCCATAATAATGCCATTTTCAAAAATTTCAACCCCTTTTAATGTTTTTGCTTTTGCAAGCATTTTGTCACCGTTTTTTTCGTTTAATCCGACAATAAAATTTTGCATTTCTTCACGCATTTCTTTTTCTTTTATTATCGAGGTATCTCTTTTATAAAGTCCATCTTCGTAACCAAGTTTCACAAATTCAAGGTTTACATCTTTTAAGCCACCTAATTTTTTAATATCAAAATAAAATGCGTATCCTGTCATTCTTCCCATGCAAAGCGAACCTTCTTTAACATACTTCTTATTAAAATCTTGATAAGTTGCACCAAATAATTTTTGTAGAGTTTGTAAGCACTCTTCTGTTGAATTACCATTTAGGTTTTCATTAAATCCTTTTATTAAAAGTTCTTTGTTTAGTTGGCTAAAAGATGCTTCACCGCTATTAGAGAGTGTTTTTGCATTTATAGCTCCGAGAATATAGGAAAGTTTCTCTTTTTGATTTTTAAATTCAATTGGCTTACTAGTATCTTTCTTTTCTCCACAGCTAAAAAACATCAGTGAGCTTAAGATAATAAATGATAGGTATTTCATATTTCTTTTTAATTAATTTCTAATAATTCTACTTCAAAAATAAGCGCACTAAATGGTTGTATTGGTCCACCTGGATGTGGATTTGCACCATAGGCCAATTCTTGTGGTATAAATAATTTGTATTTGGAGCCAATATCCATCAATTGCAATGCTTCTGTCCACCCAGGAATTACTTGATGCACTCCAAAGCTAGCAGGTGTCCCTCTTTCTACTGAACTATCAAAAACAGTTCCATCTATAAGGGTTCCATGATAATGCACGCTTACTGAATCTACTTTTGAAGGTCTCTTGCCATTTCCACTTTTTATGATTTCATATTGCAATCCAGATTCTGTAGTTTGAATGTCTTTATTTGATTTATTTTTTTCTAAAAACTTTTCACCCTCAAGTTTTAGACTCCCATAAGCTGCATGTTTTTTTGTATCAAGATACGCTTGAATAATACCGTTCGCTTCCTCAGGTGTAAAGAGTGGGTCTTGATTTTTGAAAATAGTATCCATCGCTAATGAAAGCTTTTTCGTATCAATATCTTCTAAGTTTTGGGCTTTTAAACTTTCTCCAATACTCATTCCAACTGCGTAACTTACTTTTTCTAAATCTGAGTCCATTACTAAATAAATTTTCGTGAAGTTACACATTTTGTGTCAGAGGCAGGCAAAAAGAAGCTGAAAATAACCAATAAATTATTTTATGAGTCGGAATTGAGAACCTTAACTATTTCCAAGGCTTTTTGAATGTGACCAAAGGGATTTGTTTGTGAATTATAAATTGCTTTAATTTTTTTATCCAAGCCAATTACGTATGTAACTCTTCCGGGAATTAGACCAAATAAATTTGTTGGAACTTCAAATGCTTTTCGTGCTTTTTTATTTGAATCAGCGAGTAGGGTGTAGTTTAAGAGATATTTTGTTGAGAATTCTAAGTGACGGTCTTCATTATCCGACGAAATACCAATAATCTCACAATTTAAACCTTGAAATTCAGCATAATTATCTCTAAAAGCACAAGCTTCTAGTGTACAACCTGAAGTATAATCTTTTGGATAAAAGAAAATAACAAGTATTTTTTTGCCTAACAATTCACTAATTTTTATAGTCTCTCCAAATTGATTTGGTAACTCAAAAATAGGGCAGTCATCATTTATTTTAAGCATTTGTTTCGTTTAATGCAGATTTAAATCGTTGTAAAATTCGCTCTCTTGCAAATTTATGTTCAATAATTGGCTCAGGATAAGAACTTGTTCCGTATTCTGGAACCCATTTTTTAATGTATTCTAAAGATTTATCAAATTTTTCCTGCTGCGCTTGCGGATTGAATACACGAAAATAGGGTGCGGCATCACAACCACAACCTGCTGCCCACTGCCATCCTCCAGTATTACTTGCAAGTTCAAAATCCAATAATTTCTCAGCAAAGTAGGCGGCCCCTAAGCGCCAATCTAACAACAAATGCTTTGTGAGAAAGCTAGCTACAACCATTCTAACTCTGTTGTGCATAAAACCTGTTGCATTTAATTCTCGCATTCCAGCATCAACTATAGGATAACCTGTTTTTCCAGTACACCAAGAATCAAAATGGGATTCGTTTTTTTCCCAAATAATTTTGTCGTATTGCGTTTTAAATGAATTTTCAGCACTTTTAGGAAAGTGAAAAATAATCATTTGATAAAAGTCACGCCATATTAACTCGTTGAGGTATGTTTCGTTTTGTTCGCGAGCTATTAGCGCCAACTTTCGAATACTAATCGTTCCAAATCTTAGATGAAGACTTAACTTGCTAGTTCCTTTAACAGCAGGAAAGTTGCGAGAAAGGTGATAATTTTTTAAAATTTCGTTCTTGGCAATTCTATCTGGAAAATCATGCAAAACTTTTGATTCAAAACCCATTTCTTCAAGAGTAATTAAGGCTTCTTCTTGTTGTTTTTGGACTAAATTTCCACTGTATTTTTCTATGGAATATTCTCTTAGGTCCTCTTCTTTTAAATTTGCCTTCCATTTTCTTGAATACGGAGTAAAGATTGTATAGGGTTTTCCATCATCTTTTAAGACCTCATTTTTTTCAAAGATAACATGGTCTTTATTTCCTATGAATTCAATTTTTATATTATTCAATGATACTTGAATTTCTTGGTCTCGTTGTAGAGCATAAGGCTCATAATCATTATTAAAATAGACTGATGAACAGTTTAATTCTTGTGCTATTTTCGGAATGATTTCTGAAGGTTCACCATAGTAAACCCATAAATCTGACCCAAGATTTTGATAGCTTTTTTTTAGACTTTCAATTTCCTGGTATATAAATAAAATCCGCTGGTCATTGTTTGGCAATTTATCTAAGATGGATTTATCAAAAATAAAAAGTGGATGGACAATCTCATTTTGCTTTAAAGCTTCAAAAAGACCTTTATTATCATCAATACGTAAATCTCGTCTGTGCCAAAAAAGAGCAGTCATTTTTCTTGATTTAAGTGATTTATTGGCCGTTATATTCTACGAGGTTATTTTCGGTTTCCCAAAGTTTGATACTTAATTCATATTTCTTATCTAATTCTGAACGAAGTAAATTCCAACAGACAACTGCAATATTTTCAGCTGTTGGATTTAAATTTAAAAATTCTTTGCAGTCTAAATTTAGGTTTTTGTGATCAAAACGATCTGTAATTTCATTTTTAATAAGGTCTTTCACAATTTTTAAATCTATTACATAACCAGTTTCTGTATCAATAGCTCCTTCAATCCATACTTCGAGAACATAATTGTGGCCATGAAAATTAGGGTTATTACATTTTCCAAACACAGCATTGTTTTTTTCGTCAGACCAATCTTTACGAAACAATCGGTGCGCAGCATTAAATGTTGCTCTTCGACAAACCCTCATGGTTTTAAATTATTTAAAATTTGTGAGTAATGATTTCTAATTAATAATTTCAACCAAGCAGAATAAGAACTTTGGTTTATTTCAATATCTTTTTTAAGAAATTCCAGCGATAGCCATTTAAAAGCAATCACTTCTTCGAGATTTGGATGTGGTGTTTCATTAGAAAACCCAATTAAAATGTGGTCGATTTCATGTTCTTTTAAGTTATTATCGAGTTCTGCATGATAAATAAATTTAAAAGTGTGTTTTAAATCACAGGTCATTCCCATTTCTTCTTCGAGCCTTCTTTGAGCTGCTACAATTATTTCCTCACCTTGCATTGGATGGCTACAGCATGTATTTGACCATAATCCTTCTGAGTGGTATTTCCCCAGAGCCCGACGTTGTAATAATAACTCGTGTTCATCATTAAATATAAATACAGAAAATGCACGATGAAGTTTGCCTTGTTCATGCGCTGCAAATTTTTCCATTACACCAATTTCGTTATCGGATTCATCAACAAGAACAACATAATCTGGATTCATTAGAGTCGGTTGAGATTAAGACGAATAATTGAAGTTAGAAGGATGCGTGCTTTTCTGTAATTAGGAAGTCGGACGCGCTCATTGAGAATAACATTTGGTTCAGTTGATTTTATTTTCTTAAATAATTTGAAATAATATTTATAGGCCATATAAACACCAAATTTTGCGTTTCGAGGTAATTCTAAAATTCCTTTATATCCAGCTATAAAATCTTTTTCTATGTCTTCTTCGATTTGCCTTTTAATGCCTGAATTAAAGTCTTTCATGTCTATTCCTGGAAAATAACTACGACCTAGATCTTTAAAATCAGCATTCAAATCCCGTAAAAAATTAATTTTTTGAAA
>JBILAB010000103.1:0-6670 GCA_044354455.1 Crocinitomicaceae bacterium
TCTCTACGCCTTTTTACAATGGATTAAAATTTCATCGTGTTATCAAGGATTTTATGATTCAAGGAGGTTGCCCTCTTGGAAATGGATCCGGAGATCCAGGTTATAAATTTGATGATGAAATTGTTGCTGATCTTAAACACAGTGGCCCTGGTATTTTATCAATGGCTAATTCTGGACCTGCAACAAATGGCAGTCAATTTTTCATAACGCACAAAGAAACATCTTGGTTAGATGGAAAGCATACCGTTTTTGGACATGTGATTGAAGGAATGGATGTTGTAAATAAAATTGAACAGGAAGATGTGATGATTTCAGTTTCAATTATGCGTTATGGTTCGAAAGCAAACAACTGGAATGCAATGCAAGAATTCGATAAAATTTATGGATTAAAAAAAGCTGCAGAACTTAAAAATAATGAACAATACGCAAAGATTTCGAGTATGTCAGAAACAGATTACATAGCATTTATGTTTTCTGAAGTAAAGAAACAAAATCCAAAAGCTCAAATTTCTAAAACAGGACTTGTATATTTTATAGAAAATAAGGGCTCAGAGAATCTTAAGCCTGTCAAAGGATCAAAAGTATCGCTTCATTATGTTGGAACTTTCAGAGCAGATGGAAAACAATTTGATTCCTCTCGCGATAGAAATGCACCGATGGACTTTACATTTATAGACCAAAAAATGATTCCTGGATTTGAGGAAGGTATTGCAATGTTAGGGCAGGGGGGCAAAGGAAGATTTATTATCCCGTATTTTCAAGCTTATGGAAAAGATGGACGACCAGGTGCTATTCCTCCATATTCTGACTTAGTATTTGATGTAGAGATTATTTCTATTACTCCTCCAAGTCAAGATGCACATGATCACAGCGATCCAAATCACAAGCACTAATTTCACTTAAGCCAAGATCCTCCAATCGAAATAACATTTTCTAATACTAAATATGATTGGTAGCTTTCTTCTGTGATTCCTCCAGTTGGACAAAATTTTATCTCAGGAAATACTTGCCCGTAGGTTTTTAGTGCATTTAAACCTCCGAAAAGATGTGCTGGAAAGAATTTAAAAGTATCCCAACCAAATTGTATTCCGTTAATAATGTCGCTGGGAGTTGCAACCCCGAGTATAAAGGGAATTCCTGAGTCTTCGAAATGAGAAGACAAACCTGAAATAAGACCGGGGCTTACTAAAAAATCTACTTTTAATTCTATTGCTTTGGCAATTTGATCTTTCGAAACAATTGTCCCCATTCCAATAGTGATTTCATGCCCAAATTTTTCTTTTGCTAAGCGAATTGAATCATAAGCAATTGGAGTTCGTAAAGTAATTTCTATACAGTAAATATTTTTTGCTTTTAATTTTTCAATCATTGGAATAACTTCATCTATATCATTGAAGTTTATAACAGGAATTATTGGGTGATGAGAAAGTACCTCACGAATATTATTTTGCTTCATGTTCTTCTGTTAAAATTAAAATATCACTATTAAATGGGTCTATAGTTTGAAAAATAGTTTCTATAAAAGACGAAATTTCACCATTTTTACAAAGTTGCAAAAAATTTAGCGAGCGTTCTTGTAAATTATTATTCGGAAATAATTTTTCTTTAATTTGACCTATGGTTTTTAGTGCTTTTTCGTGTTTTAATTTGACAGATTTTTCCAATTTACTTTGAATAGACTCCAATTGTTTTTCAATTCTAGTTATTTCAGCTTCTATAAATGGATTTAGCGCTTGATCAATTGTTGCCGACTTACTTAAAATTTCTTTTTTTAAGTTACTTGCATGTTCGTTAATCTCTGAAAAATCAATTGTATCCTTTTCATTTTTACTAATAAAAGACTTTGTTAATTCATTAGTTGTTCTAAAAATATCGGCTTCTGAAAGACCAACAGAATTAATTTTATTTTTCGTTGAACTATCAATCCAAATTAGACTACTTCGAACTTGAATAAGTGGAAAAGTTAGATTTACTCTTTCAAAGCTTGATTTTAGCTGTAACCAGTAATATAATTCACCAAGACCTCCAACATAACATAAATTTGGAAGAATATATTCCTGATATAGTGGTCTTAGAATTACATTAGGTGAAAAGGATTCTGGCATTTTTTCCAAGATTTGCAATACTTCTTCTTTTGAAAATTTTTGAGCTCCAATGTTGTACTTATTATTTTCGTAAATAATTCGTTCTCTTTTGTGCTTTGAAAGAAAAAACAAATTAATTTCCCTCGGATTTACTTGAGGTTTAATGTTTTTTGCTAATAGTTTTTTATTTGTTTTGAGTACTTCCTCCATTGAAAAAAAAGAAGTCAATTCCTCTTTTAAGATTGGAGAAAACGCTTTTTTTAGGTTTGGATTATCAGCGTCTAAAATTAGCAATCCGTATTTTCCAAATAGATGATGAATCAATTTAAAAAAAGCTTCTCCATAGGTTTCACCATTTAATTTGTCAATCCATTCTTTTGCTTCAGAACTATCATTATTTTGAAAAACGTTTGCTATTTTATTTTTTACTTCCTGAAGGCCTTCAAGTGTCATTCTTCCGACTGCACCACTTTGTTCGGTGTTCCATTTAATCTCATTTCCAAAAAGCATGAAAGACTTAATTTCCTCTAAGTCGTGGTCTTCAGAAGCCATCCAATAGACAGGAACAAACTGCAAATCAGGATAAGATACTTTAAGCTCGTCACATTGTTTTATAACATGAAGAATTTTATAAATAAAATAAATCGGTCCTGTCAATAAACTTAATTGATGACCTGTTGTAATTGTAAAACAGTTTTCATTTTTAAGTGCTGAGATGTTTTTTAGACTGACTTCATTTCCATCAATTGTAGCGTAATTTTTTTGTAGGACTTTTACCAATAATTCTCTTTTTTCAGTGCTAAATTCCTTAGATTTGAGTTGTGCTTGTTTTTGAAAGGCATCTTTTGAAAATGGAATTCCAATAAAGTCGGATAGTTCGTGTTGACTTTCAGAGAGCAAGAGCTCTTTTTCTGAAAATAAATTGGTGGCTTGTCTTTTTGTACTTTGAATTTTCATAATGAACTGCGCAATTCAACTTCAAAATTGAAAGCACTACAAAATTACGAAAAAAACTTTGCTGTAGATTTAGTGCTTAGCAGCCAAATAACGCTCTGCATCTAATGCTGCCATGCAGCCAGTTCCTGCAGCTGTTACAGCTTGTCGATATGTTTTATCTGCGGCATCCCCAGCTACGAAAACACCTGAAACATTTGTCTTACTAGTTCCTGGTTCTTCGTACTTAATATATCCAACTTCGTCTAAATAAATAAAATCCTTAAATACATCAGTATTTGGTTTATGACCAATGGCAACAAAAAAACCGGTGCATGAAATTATTTTTTCTTCTTTCGTCGCTGTATTTATTACTTTAGCTCCAGTTACAACTTGTCCATCCCCTAAAACCTCAAGTGTTTCTGTATTAAATAAGATTTCGATATTTTCCGTCTTTCTTACTCTTTGCGCCATAATTTTAGAAGCCCTAAAATCGTCTTTTCTTACAAGCATGGTTACTTTTTTGCAAAGTTTTGATAAATAGTGTGCTTCTTCACAAGCAGAATCTCCAGCTCCAACAATCACAACATCATGTCCGCGGTAGAAAAACCCGTCACATACAGCACAAGCAGAAACACCACCTCCGAGTTGAAGGTATTTTTGTTCGCTTTCTAAGCCAATATATTTTGCGGAGGCGCCAGTAGAAATAATAACTGTTTCAGCATGAATTTCTTTACCATCGTCTGCCCAACATTTATGGATATCTCCAGAAAAATCTACTTTATTAATAAATCCTGCTCTTACATCTGTATCAAACCGTTTAGCTTGTTCTTCAAGTTCTACCATCATTGCAGGACCAGAAATTCCATTTGCATAGCCAGGAAAGTTTTCTACCTCATTTGTTGTAGTTAATTGTCCGCCTGGTTGAAGTCCTTGGTACATAACTGGTTGCATGTCTGCTCGTGCTGCATAAATAGCTGCTGTATAGCCGGCAGGACCAGATCCAATAATTAAACATTTGATGTGTTCGACTGTAGAATTCATGCTTTTTTTTACTGCAAAAATAATCCATTGATTTGAATCTGTTACGAAAATAAAGAGTATAATTTTATTTTGTTTTACAATTTTAAAAAAAGGACTGATTTTATCCCAATCAAATACTTAATTTTGCAATCAATCTAAAGCTTTATGGCATCTTCTCTTTCAACAAGTCCACTTTTAATTATCATTTTTACGTTGGTTGTATTGGGCATGTTTTTGTTGGATTTAGGAATAATGAAAAAAAAAGCCAAGGCAATTTCAAATAAAGAAGCAGCAATTTGGACAAGTATTTGGATTAGTTTATCAATGTTATTTAGTGGTTTTATATGGTGGCAGTCAGGCTTTGAAAAATTTACCCAATTTCAGTCTGCTTATTGGATTGAGCAAGCTCTTTCTGTTGACAATTTATTTGTTTTCATTCTAATTTTTAGCTATTTCAAAATTGAAGGAATTCTACAACACAAGATTTTATTGTGGGGAATAATAGGAGCAGTAATTTTTAGAGCGATATTCATATTTGCCGGTGTAGAATTAATTAACCTAAGTTATTTGCCTGAATTTGATTTTATAGGATATCATTTTTCAAGTGACCATAATACACCTATAAATTATGTAACAAAAACATTTTTAAAACCAAACTTAATACTTACATTTTTTGGCATTTTCTTGATTTTTGCAGGTGTTAAATCTCTTAAAAAATCAAATTCTGATGAAAGTGAAAATTACGATAACAATAGGTTATCAAAGTTATTAAGTAAGCTTTTCAGAATCTCTACAAAGTTTGATGGCTCAAAATTTTTTACTCGCGAAAATAATAAACTAATAGCGACGAGATTATTTCTTGTTCTTTTGATAGTAGAGACTACGGACTTGATTTTTGCAGTAGATTCAATTCCTGCAATCTTTTCAATCGCTCCAAACGATCCTTTTATCTTGTATTCCTCAAATATTTTCGCAATTCTTGGACTAAGGTCAATGTATTTCTTACTGTCAAATTCTCTTGGTCTATTTTCAAAATTAAAATACGGATTAGCTGTGATTTTAACTTTTATCGGATTAAAAATGTTAGTCGCCCCAATTCTTCATGTTTCATCGACTCTTTCACTAGCTATCGTTTTTGGTGTCTTGGTTTGCTCGATTGCAGCTTCGTTTATATTTCTCGAGAAAGAAAAAATTTAAAATAAAAAACTTGCGCCATCCTCACTTCCAGAAACTAATGCTCTGAGATTTCCGAACAATTCTCTGCCAAATCCAATAGTATTGTCATTTTTGATTTGTGTAGCTTCTCTACTATTTACTTCGGATTCATTCATGCAATTTAATTCTCCAGAAATAGCATTTAAACGCAACATATCTCCTGTGCGTATTTTAGAAATCATTCCACCATCAAATGCCTCGGGACTTAAATGAATTGCAGCAGGAACTTTTCCTGAAGCACCAGACATTCTTCCGTCAGTTACCAAAGCAACTTTAAATCCTTTTTTTTGAAGTATTGTAAGGGTGGGTGTAAGTTGATGTAATTCGGGCATTCCATTTTGCTTTGGACCTTGAAAAGGAAGTACTGCAATAAAATCTTTCTCAAGTTCTCCATTTTTGAATGCTTTAATTAAGTCTTCTTGCTGATAAAATACTTGTGCTTCAGCTTCAATTACTAAATGCTCCTCACTTACTGCAGCTGTTTTTATTACTGCTCTACCAATATTCCCTTTTAAAATTTTAATTCCCCCATGCTCGGAGAACGGATCGTTAACCGGACGAATTATTGATTTATTTAAACTCTCCTTTACACCTTCTTTCCAAATTAATTGTTTGTTTTCAATTTTTGGTTCTTGCGTATATTTATTTAAGCCTTTTCCAAGAATTGTATGGACATCTTCATGAAGTAATTTGTTTTCAAGTAGTGTATGAATAACAAATCCCATACCTCCAGAAGCATGAAAATGATTGACATCTGCCGCACCATTCGGATACATTCGTGTAATTAAAGGAACAACATCAGATAAATCTGACATATCAGACCAGTTAATAATAATTCCTGCTGCACGCGCAATTGCTATAAGATGTATTGTATGATTTGTAGATCCACCAGTTGCAAGTAAGCCAATAATTCCGTTTACAATTACTTTTTCTGTTATTAAGTTAGAGAGTGAGCCCTCAAGTCCTAATTGACTATTATTTGCAGCTACTTTTACAGCTTCCTCATTCAATAATGCTCTTAATTCAGTACCGGGATTTACAAAACTTGAACCTGGGAGTTGCAAACCCATAATTTCCATTAGCATTTGATTGCTATTTGCAGTTCCATAAAACGTGCACGTTCCTGGAGAATGGTAAGAATCAGATTCTCCCTTTAATAATTCGGCTCTTCCAATTTTACCCTCAGCAAAAGATTGGCGAATACTTGCTTTTTCTTCATTGCTTATACCACTTGGCATTGGTCCCCCAGGAATAAAAACTGCCGGAAGATGCCCGAATTTAAGTGAACCCATTAACAAGCCAGGCACAATTTTGTCACAAATTCCCAAGCATAAAACCGCATCAAACATGTTGTGAGAAAGCCCAATTGCAGTAGAAAGTGCTATTACATCTCTGCTAAACAAAGATAATTCCAT
>JBILAB010000104.1:0-6587 GCA_044354455.1 Crocinitomicaceae bacterium
TTAAAAATAATTAGTCACTTTTCTGCTTTGCTTTTGTATTTTTGTATAAAATAGCTAAGTGGAAGAATCTTTTGATTATAGAGAAAATTTAGATGAGAATCTTGATCAGGAAATTGATAAAGTTCTTCGTCCCAAATATTTAGCTGATTTTTCAGGTCAACCTGCGATTGTAGAAAATCTTGAAGTTTTTATTCAAGCTGCTAAATTACGAAAGGAACCCTTGGATCATGTTTTGCTTCATGGCCCTCCAGGACTTGGAAAAACAACTTTAGCACATATTATTGCCAATGAAATGGGAGTAGGATTTAAAGTCACTAGCGGACCTGTTTTGGATAAGCCAGGAGATTTAGCTGGTTTGCTGACGAATTTAGGTGATGGGGATGTTTTATTTATTGATGAAATCCATCGTTTAAGTCCAGTTGTAGAGGAATATTTGTATTCTGCCATGGAAGATTATGTGATAGACATTTTAATTGATACAGGACCAAATGCAAGAAGCGTACAGATAAACCTGAATCCATTTACATTGATTGGAGCTACAACACGCTCTGGCTTGTTAACACGTCCTTTACGTGCTCGTTTTGGAATTAATTCTCGTTTAGAATATTATGATTCTAAAACACTCACGAGTATTGTTGAACGCTCTTCAGGATTATTAAATATTTCGATTGATGAAGATGCTGCTTTTAAAATTGCAAGTAGAAGTAGAGGAACTCCCAGAATTGCAAATGCTTTGTTGCGTCGGGTGCGTGACTTTGCACAAATAAAAGGAACGGGTTCTATCGATGATGCAATTACTGAATTTGCATTGAAAGCATTAAATGTAGATGCAAACGGCTTAGATGAAATGGACATTCGAATCTTAAAAGTTATAATCGATAAGTTTAATGGTGGTCCAGTTGGATTATCGACTATTGCAACTGCAATTGGAGAAAATACAGGTACTTTAGAAGAAGTTTATGAGCCATTCTTAATTCAAGAGGGTTTTTTAATGCGAACTCCACGCGGAAGAAAAGCAACAGAAAGAAGCTATAAGCATCTTGGAAGAGATATTGGCTTTTCTCAAGGTGACTTGTTCTAATTCTCATGCAAAAAGTAGATTATAAAAAAGTAATCAGAGATAAAGCAACAGCGCTTGGTTTTTTTCATTGTGGATTTTCAGAAGCAAATTTTCTTGAAGAGGAAGCACCTCGATTGGATCAATGGTTAAATAATAATTACCATGGGAAAATGGCTTATATGTCAAATCATTTTGACAAAAGACTCGATCCACGCTTATTAGTTGATGATGCAAAAACAGTAGTTTCCTTGTTGCTAAATTATTTTCCAGAGGAGAGACAAGCAGATCCTTTAGCGCCAAAAATATCTAAATATGCTTATGGGGAGGATTATCATTTTGTCATTAAAGATAAATTAACTGAATTACTAGAGCATATAAAGCAGGAAATCGGGGAGGTGAGTGGTCGTGTTTTTGTAGATTCTGCTCCAGTAATGGACAAGGTTTGGGCAAAAAAATCTGGTTTGGGTTGGATTGGTAAACACACGAATTTAATTCATCCTCAAAATGGCAGTTTCTTTTTCATTGCAGAATTAATTATTGACTTAGTCATTGAACCAGACGGTCCTATCCAAGATTATTGCGGAACCTGTACAAAATGCATTGATGCTTGTCCAACTGAAGCGATTGTGCAACCATATGTAGTTGATGGATCAAAGTGCATTTCTTATTTTACCATTGAATTGAAAGATGAGTTGCTTCCCTCGGAATTTAAAGGTAAAATGGATAATTGGATGTTTGGTTGCGACGTGTGTCAGGATGTTTGTCCTTGGAATCGTTTTTCAAAAGTCACAAAAGTAGAGCGGTTTAAGCCTGCATTATCACTCTTAGATTTAACAAATAATGATTGGAAAAATTTACAACTAGAAACTTTTGATCTCCTATTTCAGAAAAGTGCTGTAAAACGAACAAAATTTGAAGGCTTAAAAAGAAATATTCAGTTTATTCAAAAGGAAATCTAATTACCCTTTTCCTTTTATTTCTTTTTTGATCGGTGTTGTGTTTTGAATTGGTTTTGAAGGAGAAACTGGTTTTGAAGGCTCAGTTCTCACAGGTTTTGGAATTGTAATCACATTCGGCACTTTAATTATCTCTTCTTCATTCCCTCTTTCATTTTGGTTTATTTCCCTCTCAATTTCACTCGGTTTTCCAGTAGTTGATGGCTTGGTATTTTCATCTCCTTTATCGCCCTTGTTCATTATAAGTCCTTGGTTAGTATTTAGCGCTGGATAATTTAATTTTTGCATTGTACCACCGCTTGTTGGTCTACTAGGATTTGGAATAGGATTTGGTGGAATATTTAGAAATCCTTGGTCGTAAATACAGCCATTCATTTCTGCTAGGGAAATCCCCATTTCTTCGCATCTTCTTCTTGCGCTATTTTGACGGTCTAGGGGAAGATCATACAGTGTGTAATGAATATATGGAAAAGACCTATCTGTAAATGAAGCTGTAGATTCACCAATGCTATAATCAAAGAGTGTTGTTTGGTCATTAACACGCCAATCATCTGCAAAATCTCTTGCCAAAAAATTTAAATATTCTTTTTCGGCAATTGCAGAAGCTTGCTCAAGTCCAAAATTTCCGTAGCTTGAAATAAAAACAGGTCTTTGTCGATTATTGTCACGCCCGTTAAAATCATCATTTTGATTTCCATTTAAATTCCCTAATAGACCTTCATATTGATTTTCATCGCACTTAAAAACTTGTACAGTGATATTTACAAACTTCATTTTTCCGGTCGAACGATTGTCAATAATTACCGATTCACCTGTAGGCCAAGAAACAATATAATTTCTACCTTCTAAACGGATCGTCCCTCCTTTTGGCAAGAAGTATGTTCTGCCAGATAGTTGCGTTCCAGCTCCATTTAATCTAAAGGCCTGTTTTTGATTATCGGGTTTTTCATCTGTGTAAAAACTCAAGAGATCGCCTCCAACATTCATAGCAACAGCGTTATTAAGAGAGAAACTTTGATCTTGAGGCATTTGACGTACTTGAACTTCAAACGGTATTGCCTTAGATTTAGAGAGCACAAATTCTCCGACAGTTTGAAAAGAATAACTTGCATTATCAAAAGAATTTAAGTGTGGATCACCATAACTTCTTCCAATTGAAGGCTCACAAAAACTATGATTAAAAAATAAATTTACGAAATTCCATTCTCGATTGAACTGCGTTATCTGTGTGCTTTGCTGACTTGCAACTTTTTCTGCGATTTCCTTTCTTTTTTGCAGAGGAATCATCGTCAACATTTCATATGGTGTATACTCTTCAGGAAATGTCCTATCTGGAATAGTTGCATTGTCTTTCATTGCAAGAATACTTGTTGCTAACCATTCTCCACGAATTGGATCCCAGGAGACAAGGTCATTTTTTATCTCTGAAAAAGCAGAAGAAAATACATCTTGCGAAAAAACAACATTACTTAGGAATGTTAGATAAAAAAGTAGGGTTCTTTTTTTCATATTTTTAGTTTAAAAAATTATATCAAAAACCTAGCCGATTTTAGTTATTAAACTTGTAGCCAATTCCTTTTATGGTAGTAATAAATTGCGACCCAATTTTTTCGCGTAATTTTCGAATATGAACATCAATCGTTCTATCGCCAACAACAATATCAGTCCCCCAAACTTTTTCTAAAATTACAATTCTTTTAAAAACAAAATTTGGTTGTGAAATTAACAGTGCAAGTAATTCAAATTCTTTGCGGGGAAGATGAAATGTATCCCCATTTTTTTCAACGGTATAATTTTCGCGATTGATTTTTACTGTGCAAGTGTCAATGATATCTTTCGATTTATTTAGATCTAATCTTCGCAACAAAGCATTTATTCTACTAATTAAAACTTTTGGTTTTATTGGTTTTGAGACGTAATCATCACCACCAGCCTCTAAACCTGCAATTTGACTATAATCTTCGTTTCTGGCGGTTAAAAAACAAATTAGTATAGAATTGTAAGCTTCATTAGCTTTAAGTTGTTCGCAGACCTCAATTCCATCCATTTCTGGCATCATGACATCCAATAAAATTAAATCTGGTTTTTCAGAAGCCACAGCCTCAAGGCATCTAAGACCATTTTCAACAGCTCTAACCGAATGATTATGTCTTTCTAAATTGTATTTTAACAATTCTCGGATATCTTCATCATCGTCAACAATTAAGATTGAAGCCATACAAACATTTTAAACAAAGTTAGCAAATTTAGTATGTCTTTTTTATTTTATGTTAAGATCGATACTAAAGTCAAAAACTTCTGACCAGTTCTTCCAAATTCCGTAGTTTCCAATGGTTTCATTGTGCCAAATAAAACTAAACTGGCCACCATATTTTTTTACCTCATCAAAGAGCAACTGAATTTTTTCAATAGCTTCCTTAGGTGTTAATTTCAGGTATTCATTTAGCGTTCCGTCCATAAAAGCAAATGGGTGAATGTTTAATTTTGTTGTTTCATTCTTCGTCAAATCAAACCATTTAAAAGGCCTAGAAGTTCCTGCTCTAAATCCGCAGATATCAGCATAACCCATTGAATAGTCATCTGTAATTTCTTGCTCAATAAGGGTTTTGTATGTATAGGGAAATTTTAGAACTAAAAAATGTTGGCGGCTAAAATGTACTCTCTTATTAATAATAGCTTCTAGGCGTTCAATTTCATTGTGTAAATAATATTCATAGCTATTTGATTTATAGCTTGGATGAATTCCGATATCTGCAACTTCACTCATTTTTTTTATTAATTGCTGCTGTTTACTGTTTTTTACAGAAATATTTCGATCGTATTTTGCAAAATCTCCTAAAAGCCAAAATAATTTGAAGTCAATATTCTTATCTTTTAATGAAGTAATTTTATCAAATGTATCGAAGGGATCTTTTAAAATTCCAGTCTGAACTCTTTGGCGTTCAATTAATCTTTTTTTTCTTCCAAATAACAAATCTTTTAAAGTTGCAAGAACAGTTCTACTAAAACCTTTGTACTTATAGGCATATGCATTGTCAATATCAAATGTTGGCAGCAAACTTAAACTTGGTTTAACACCTTTATTGATTAAAAGTCGGTGCTTTAGTAAGTAATTAATTATGTCTTCACACCAAAGATCACAGCTTGCTTTTTCATTCCATTTAAAACGAAATAATACACTATTTTTTCCTTCAAAACGACTGTGACTATCTGAATCAACAGAAGTGTATTCTTCCATTCTTGAAAGCACATAAAATATACTTGCTACAGGATCTATTTTTCCATTAAATGACAGACATTCTTCCTCAAAAAATAGACCTTTATCAATTTCATAAACTCCGATATTTTCATCGAAAATAAGAGAACTTGGATTTATGTTAATACAGTTTTCAAATATTCGATCGGAATAATTAATTTTTGCCTTTTCGCTTTGTTCAAACTTTACAAAATCATTTGTTAGGGAATAGGGAATCTCCCGATCCTTAAAAATAAATCCAAGGGTGTAAATTAGTCTTTCAGTAATTTGATCTACATAAATTAAAATCATTAGAGTTCCTCCGTAATTTTTTTGCAAATAAAATTGGCCGCGTTTCCATCTCCATATAAGTTGGGGTAGGTAAAATCTGTTCTTTTAATTAATGTTTCAACAGAAGATATAATCTTTAGTTCGTTGGCTCCAGCAATTAATGCATTTCCATTTTCGACAATTTCAATCCATTCTGTTTGTTCTCTTAATATAACACAAGGTTTTTGAAAGAAAAAAGCTTCTTTTTGAAGACCACCGCTATCAGTGATTATCAGCCTTGCATTTTTTTCAAGACTAATAATATCTAAAAATCCTGTCGGAGGAATTATTTTAAAATTTTTATTTTGATTTAGTTCTGTAAGCAGATTTTCATCCAAATGAGAGTTTAACTTCTCCTTAGTTCTTGGATGTAGTGGCAAAACAATCTTTAAATTACTTGTTTTTTGAATTCTTAATAAAGCACGGAAAATAGCACTGAGATTTGCTGTATCATCTGTATTTGTATCTCGGTGGATTGTACACAGAATAAATCCATCTGTTGTAATTTCTATTTCTTTTAATATCTCAGATTTTTGTTCTGATACTGCAGAGAAATACAAGCTGTTATCATACATGATGTCGCCACATAAATAGATTTTAGGATTGTCAATGCTAGCAGCTTCTTTTTGATCGTTCTTGATACCTTCATTCAATAAATTTCTATGTCCTGTTTCTGAAGGAGTAAACAACAAGGTCGACATATGGTCGCATGCAATTCTATTTATTTCTTCTGGCATTGCTTTATTAAAGCTCCTCAATCCAGCTTCGATGTGTATAACGGGAATATGTATTTTTGAAGCAGCTAAAGCTCCCGCAATTGTTGAATTTGTGTCACCGTAAACAATTACAGCATCTGGTTTTTCTTGCATGTAAATATTTTCCAATCCTTCAAGCATTTTTGCTGTTTGCTCTCCGTGAGATCCACTGCCAACATTCAAATTGAAATTAGGAAATGGGATTTCCAATTCTTCAAAAAATATTTGCGACATGTTTTCGTCGTAATGCT
>JBILAB010000105.1:0-6579 GCA_044354455.1 Crocinitomicaceae bacterium
GAAGAGTATGCTGCCAATCCCGGAAATTTCATGCTCCCTTGAAATCCACCCATAGAACTTATGTTGACGATATGTCCTTTCTTCATTAGTGGAACAAAAAACTGACAGGTTTCCATAACTCCAATAACATTTATTTGATATGATTTGGTGAATTCTTCGTGCGTAATTTTTTCAAATGATTTATTTACGAGCCAACCAGCATTGTTAATTATAATATCAATCTGAGGCTTATCTGAAAAAATAGTTTGTAGCTGTTGCTCAACTGAATGCTCAAGGTCAAATTTTGCAGAAATCACATTTTTGCAGCCCTTAAAATTCGCAGTTAATAGCTCGATATTTCTAGACAAAGCATAAATTGTAAATTCTTTATTTTTAGCTAAAAGTTCAACTAATGCTTTTCCAATTCCTCGGCTGGCACCAACAACAACAATTGTTTTATTCATCGTAACTTACTATTAAGGTTTCACTCGTCGGATGCGCTTGACATGTTAATATATATCCATTTTGTATTTCTTCCTCTGTTAAAGAATAATTTAAGCGCATACTTGCTGTTCCTTCAAGAATTTTTGCTTTACACGAACAACAAACTCCGCCACGACAAGAGTAGGGGGCATCCATTCCATTTTTCTCAGCTGTATCCAAAATAGTTGTCCCTCCAGCTTTAATATCAAAACATTCGCTTTCGCCATCAATAATTATCGTGACTTTACTTATTCCTGAGAAGGAGGATGCCGGTTCAGCGAATTTTGCAAGTACAGGAGTTGTAAACAATTCAAATTTTATTTTTTTAGCAGCAACACCAAAAAATAGCAAGGTTTCTTGGATATCCATTATTATTTGTTCTGGACCACAGATATAAAAAATACTAGATTTTAATAAGTCTAAATCTGCTTTGATTATCTCTGTAAAAGTTGTCTTGTTAATTCTTCCTGCCCTAAATCCGTCTTTTTTTTCTCGACTTAGAAAATTTGTCATTTTAAGTTGAGCTAGGTTTTTTAAGTCATCTAAAAACAAAGCATCTTCTTCAGATTTATTTCCATAAAACAAGTGCATTTCTGTATCATTAGACAAAGATTTTGCAATTGAAATTATGGGTGTAATACCACTTCCAGCAGCAATTGCCACGATTTTATTTTCACTAGTATCGATTGTAAAATTTCCTTCAGGCTTTGCCACAGAAACTAGATCGCCAACTTTTGCCTCTGTGTTGAACCAATTTGATGCCTTTCCTTTTTCGACAGCTTTAACAGCAACAGAGAGTATTTCATTAGGTGCACTACAGATTGAGTAGGACCGTCTTATTTTCTCGTTATTTAAGAATAATTCAAAGGTTAAATACTGCCCGGGAAGAAAAGAAAAGATGCTTTTAACTTGCTCAGGAACATCAAATGAAATCTTTACAGCACTTTTGCTCAATCGTTGAATTTTGGAAATACGTAATTCATAAAATCCTTTACTTATGACAGTATTTTTTTCCTTATTTCCAAAAAGCTTAAATAGACCCATATTTTTTTTAATTAATCGTCAAATGAAATCACAACATTTTTACTTGTAGGATGCGCTTGACACGTTAGAATATATCCTTGGTCTAATTCTTCTGGACTTAAAGCATAATTTACATCCATTCGAATTTCACCAGTTATAGTTCTTGCTTTACACGTGCAACAAACTCCTCCTTTACAGGCAAATGGCAAATCTGCCCCTGCATTATATGCCGCATCTAAAATACTTATACCGTTAGAATCTAAATCAAACTTAAATGAATCTCCATCAATAATAATCTCCACTTCAGTTCCGATAGAAGCAGTTTTGATTTCTTTTTCTTTTGGTTTTAGAGCAACACCAAAAAGTTCAAAATGTATTTTCTCTTTTTCAACACCATGTTCAATTAGGGAGGCTGTAACTCCCAATATCATAGACTCAGGCCCGCAAATAAATACATCATCAATGCTTTGATTTTTTAGGAATGATTCAAAGAGCACATCGCACTTTTCTTTATCGATACGTCCTTTTTGAACTTTATTCCCCAGACTTTCCTGCGAAAATAAGTGCACAATTCTCAAGCGATTTAAAAACTTATTCTTTAGTGCTTCCAATTCTTCGCGAAAAATTACACTGTAAAACCCTTTGTTGCCATAGAATAGTGTGACATCACTATTTTCATCTGATAATACAGTTTTTAGAATCGAAAAAATAGGAGTAATTCCACTACCAGCAGCAAAAAGAACATATGATTTACTGCATCCTTTAGTTGTTTTTAGCTTAAAGTTTCCAGATGGCATCATCACTTTTAGCACACTACCTTTTTTTAAGGAATGATTTGCAAATCGCGAGAATTTTCCATTTTCAATTTCCTTAATCGCAACACGCCATTCGTTTTCATTTGGAGAAGAACACAGCGAATAAGATCTTCGGACTTCCTCCTTGTCTATTAAAGTCTTAAAGGTTAGGTACTGCCCAGCAGAAAATTGAAAATCTTGAATAAGTTCAGTTGGCATCTCAAAAGAAATTGAAACAGCATCTTTTGTCTCTTTTCGAACGTCTTTAATGGTAAGTGAATGAAATTTTGGGTTCATTTGTGCAACTTTCTTCGGTCAAAGATAAACATTAGAACGTTAAAAGTGTTTTATTTTCTTTACAGTTTTGAGATTCAGCTAACGCTAAAGTGCCTTATTATTTAGTATATTTGTTTTATATTCGAACATATGAAAGTTTTAAATACAGAAGAACTTAATCGAAAATTCCAAGAGAAAATCGACAATGATATTAAAATTGAGCCGAATGATTGGATGCCGGATGCATACCGTCAAACCTTGATTCGTCAAATATCACAGCATGCACATTCCGAAGTTGTTGGAATGCTTCCAGAAGGAAATTGGATTACGCGTGCTCCAAATCTACGACGAAAAGCAGTGCTTTTAGCAAAGGTTCAGGATGAAGCCGGACATGGATTGTATTTATACAGTGCTACCGAAACATTGGGCGCAGATCGCGAAGATACGATAGACGATTTACATTCTGGAAAAGCCAAATATTCATCGATATTTAATTACCCAACTTTGTCTTGGGCTGATATGGGAGCAATTGGCTGGTTGGTTGATGGCGCAGCGATTATGAATCAAGTTCCTTTGTGTCGCTGTTCATACGGACCTTATGCGCGTGCGATGGTTCGAGTTTGCAAAGAGGAGTCATTTCACCAGCGTCAAGGTTTTGAAATAATGATGAAGTTGGCGAATGGATCTCCTGAGCAAAAAGACATGGCTCAAGATGCTTTAAATCGTTTTTGGTGGCCTGCTTTAATGATGTTTGGACCAAGTGACGACGATTCTCCTAACTCTCAGCAGTCGATGAAATGGAAAATAAAGCGTTTTTCAAATGATGATTTACGCCAACAATTTGTTGATGCAACAGTTGCACAAGCTGCCTTAATTGGCTTAACAATTCCAGATCCCGACTTGAAATTTGACAAAAAAAGCGGACATTATATATTTGGCGAAATCAATTGGAATGAATTTTATGAAGTTGTAAAGGGAAACGGTCCCTGCAATAAAGAACGCATAAATGCCAGAAGAAAAGCAAAAGAAAACGGACTTTGGGTTCGAGAAGCAGCAATGGCTTTTTCTGCAAAAAGAGCAATAAAGAAATCAGCATAGTAAATACAAGGAATATGACAAATAAAGATTGGCCTTTGTGGGAAATATTCATCCGAAGTAAGCAAGGATTGAATCACAAGCATGTTGGAAGTTTACGCGCTGCGGATGCTGAAATGGCTGTAGAAAATGCGCGTGATGTTTACACTAGAAGATCAGAAGGAATTTCAATTTGGGTGATTGAATCAAATAATATCCATGCTTCAGATTCCAGTGATGCTGATATGCTTTTTGAACCCTCCAATACAAAGGTTTACCGTCACCCAACTTTTTACGATGTGCCAGATGGCATTTCACACATGTAAAATATGACAAAGAACGAAGCACTTTTTAATTATACCCTTCGCTTAGGCGACGATAGCTTAATCTTAGGTCAGCGTTTAGCAGAATGGTGTGGCCATGGTCCAATTCTAGAGGAAGATATTGCAATAACAAATATTTCTTTGGATTTAATTGGACAAGCAACAAATCTCCTTAATTACGCTGCACTTATTGAAAATAAAGACCGAAATGCGGATAATATAGCTTTTTTGCGACTTGAAAAAGAGTATTGTAATATTCTTTTAGTTGAACAGTTAAATGGGGATTTTGGCGATACAATGATGCGTCAATTTTTATTTGATGCTTTTAGAAAACCATTGTTTGAAATGCTGCAATTTTCAAAAGACAAGCAATTAGCAGCAATAGCTGAGAAATCCTTAAAAGAAACAAAGTACCATCTTAAGCATTCATCAGAATGGATCATTCGACTGGGAGATGGTACAGAAGAATCTCATCAACGTGTTCAAAATTCATTGACAAATTTATGGCGCTATACCGATGAACTTTTTTTTACAGATGAATCAGATACTTTATTAAGTGGACTAGGAATTATTCCAGATTTTAGTAAAATAAAAGAGGTCTGGTCTGCTAATGTTACAGCTGTTTTTGAACAAGCAACACTTCAAATCCCTGCTAATAATTGGCAATTTGAAGGTGGAAGAAAAGGACGCCATTCCGAACACATGGGTTATCTTTTGGCTGAATTACAATACATGCAGCGCGCATATCCTAACATGGAATGGTAACAAAAGAAGTGATTTATTCGTGGCTTGAAGAAGTCAGTGATCCAGAAGTTCCTGTATTATCAATCATAGATTTAGGAGTTGTCAGAAATGTTTCTTTTGAAAATAACGCATGGCAAATTACTCTAACTCCAACTTATAGCGGATGTCCCGCAATGCAAACGATGGAAGAAGAAATTCTCCTGAAATTAAAAGAAAGGGGACTTAGTACTGTTAAGATTTTAACAACACTTTCACCAGCATGGACAACGGATTGGTTATCAGAAAATGGAAGAAAAAAATTAAAAGCGTATGGAATTGCACCACCGGAGGATGAACAGGATAAAAGCCTACTTTTTTCGTCGCCAACCATTGTTCCTTGCCCTGTTTGCAATTCAAAAAATACGCGCTTAATCAGTCAATTTGGAAGTACAGCTTGCAAAGCTCATTATCAATGCTCGGAGTGTCAGGAGCCCTTTGATTATTTCAAGTGTTTGAAGTAAAATAGCGTATTTTTTATTTCAATTTGCCGAAGACATAAAAAAAGCTGTATCTTTGTAGGCGCAAGTTATCTCAACAGCATAATAAAACAAGATATATTGCGGGGTGGAGCAGTTGGTAGCTCGTCGGGCTCATAACCCGAAGGTCGTCCGTTCGAGTCGGGCCCCCGCTACTAAAAAGAAAAGCGCAGTTACGAAAGTGACGGCGCTTTTTCTTTTTTCCTCAACACTCGCTCTCCTTCTCACTCTTGTATTTGCGCTTTTCTTTCAGTGTGAGAACGAAGTGCGAGAACGAAAATTCGATTCTGATTAATTAGAAAGAACTAATCGTAGTAACTGGCTTTAACTTATCGGCAATAAATTAAATTATGCTAACTTAGCATAGGTTATTTACTAACTTAAAAAGATAGCCTTAAACAGATGATAAATGTTGTATAGATTTACTTTTTATGGCAAAAGGCAATCTTATAAAATTTAGAAGCAAGCTTAGCGGACTTCAAAACAAGCATCCTAAGAACGAAAAAACAGAAAAAGAATGGCATTAAGCTGGAAAGAAATAAAGGATAGAGCATTAGCATTTTCAAAAGAAAGGGTAGCTGTGCACCGCGAAGAAGCGGATGCAAAACCTTTAAACCCTAAAAGACAACAATGACCAACGAACAAACGGCAATAAGAACTACTTATTTTAGTATCGTTGGAAATGCAAGTCTTGCAATTATTAAAGGATTTGCAGGTTTTTTTGGGAACTCTTATGCACTAATTGCTGATGCAATAGAATCAACGGCAGATATTTTTTCTTCCTTTTTGGTTTTATTCGGACTAAAATATGCAAGCAGACCAGCCGACAAAAATCATCCTTATGGGCATGGAAGAGCAGAACCTTTGATTACATTTTTGGTAGTTGGATTTCTTATTACATCTGCGACAATTATTGCTTATGAAAGCATTAAAAACATAGGGACACCACACGAACTTCCCAAAATTTGGACATTATTTGTTCTTATCCCATTAATTATTTCGAAAGAAATTTCATTCCAATTAGTAATCCGAAAAGCAAAGGAGACAAATAGTTCATCTTTAAAAGCTGATGCTTGGCATCATAGAAGCGATGCAATTACATCAATTGCTGCACTAATTGGAATTTCTATTGCTTTATATTTTGGCAAAGGCTATGAAACCGCAGACGACTGGGCGGCATTATTTGCCTCTGTCTTTATACTTTACAACAGTTATAAAATTTTCAGACCTGCACTTGGAGAAATAATGGACGAGCATCTATATGACGACCTTGTTGCTGACATACGAAAAGTTTCTCTAAGCTGTGCCGGTGTTGTAGCAACTGAAAAATGTTTTGTCAGAAAGGCAGGAATGAAATATCACGTTGAA
>JBILAB010000008.1:0-24717 GCA_044354455.1 Crocinitomicaceae bacterium
TAACATGGAAATATCCTTCTTGCATCCTCAAAGGAGATTATTCTATTGGGGAATTTTATTCAGTGGCTGTTACAAACAATTATCAGCAAGCTGATACGGGCACAAAAATGATTCACCTAGGAAAAAACACAAAAAGTACAATTATTTCCAAAGGAATTTCAGCTGGAAAATCCCAGAATTCATACAGAGGATTGGTACAAATTCATAAAAATGCCAAAAACGCGCGCAATTTTTCACAATGTGATTCTTTATTAATGGGTGATACCTGCGGTGCGCATACATTTCCATACATAGAATGTAAAAATCCCTCTGCAAAAATTGAACACGAAGCAACAACTTCAAAGATTGGTGAAGATCAATTGTTTTATTGCAAGCAGCGAGGACTTAGTGAGGAAAAAGCAATTAGTTTAATTGTAAACGGCTATTGCAAAGAAGTATTGAACCAACTTCCGATGGAATTTGCTGTTGAGGCGCAAAAACTTTTAGCGATTAGCTTAGAAGGAAGTGTCGGATAATTTAATATAAAAAGTAGATGATAAACATCGTTAATTTACATGCAGAAGTTGAGGAGAAAAAAATCCTCAAAGGTCTTAACTTAAATGTTAAAGCTGGAGAAATTCA
The DNA here is from genome assembly GCA_044354455.1 of Crocinitomicaceae bacterium. Classification (GTDB taxonomy): domain Bacteria; phylum Bacteroidota; class Bacteroidia; order Flavobacteriales_D; family Crocinitomicaceae; genus UBA952. The sequence continues at coordinate 622 of JBILAB010000008.1, forward strand.
TGCTATAATGGGCCCGAACGGCTCTGGAAAAAGTACCTTGGCAAGTATCCTTGCTGGAAAAGAGGATTATACAGTGACTGCAGGAAATGTAGAGTTCGATGGAAAAGATTTATTAGAACTTTCTACTGAAGATAGAGCTAGACAGGGATTATTTTTAGCTTTTCAATATCCTATTGAAATTCCTGGTGTGTCGAATGTAAATTTCTTGAAGAGCGCACTAAATGAAATCCGAGAATATAGAGGAGAAGAGCAAATTTCCGCAAAAGATTTTTTGGCGCTAGTAAAAGAAAAATCAGCATTAGTAGAATTGGATAGTAAATTGGCAAGTCGTTCTGTAAATGAAGGATTTTCTGGTGGCGAGAAAAAAAGAAATGAGATTTTTCAGATGGCGATGTTGAATCCTAAATTGGCGATTTTAGATGAAACAGATTCTGGTTTAGACATCGATGCTTTAAGAATTGTGGCAAACGGAGTTAACATATTACGCTCGCCCAAAAATGCTGCAATCATAATAACTCACTACCAACGTCTCTTAGATTATATTATTCCTGACTTTGTTCATGTTTTATACGATGGTAGAATCGTTAAATCTGGCGGAAAAGAATTGGCTTTAGAATTGGAAGAAAAAGGTTACGATTGGATTAAGGAGGAACTAGCAAGTAACGCCGACTAAATGGAAATAATGGAAAATATATCCAAGATACAGGCCTTTGCATCAAAATTTAAAGAAACAAATTTGGCCTTCTCGACGACAATCATCGCTGATGCAAAAAATACCTTGTTGCACTTAGATTTTCCGACTACAAAAACTGAATTTTGGAAATATACACGGCTAGCGAAATTGGCTCAACTGCTCTTACATCAAGAAAAAATAAGGGAGAATGAGCAAGTTGTCGCACCCTTAACAGACAATGGTATTGTGCGCATAACCAATGGCTATATCACTTCTTTTTCAAAGGAAATCACAGGTTTAACAATTACGCCATTTTCAAAGTGCAGCGAGCAACAATTAAGTTTAATTGGAAAAAAAGCAGATCTGACGCAAAATATATTTTTAGCACTAAACACGCTTTATTCGCAAGAAGGACTTTTCATTGAAGTGGAAGAAAATGCTCAAATAGAAGGAGTATTTCAACTTTTATTTCATGCACATGGAGAAAATTGTTTCGCGCCTTTTCGCGTTTTTATTCATGTTAAAAAAGGCTCTTCTTTCAAGCTTATTCAGCAATTTACAGCAAGTGGAGAACACTTATTTTCCCTGCCGATTGTAGAATATTTGGTTGAGGAAAATGCGCGTATTTCCTGTGATAAATTACAAATGGAAAATGCTAGTTCATTTTTAATGTGTGAAGATTATAGTATTCAAAAGCGAAATTCTACTGTTCTGCTAAATACTTTTAGCATGTCAGGAGCTTGGGTTCGTAACAATAGTTCTTTTCTTGTTGAAGGGGAAAACTGTGAAACGAACTTGAATGGCGCGTACTTGTTAAAAGATTTACAGCACCTCGACAATCATACTATCGTAGATCACATTGCACCCCATTGCAATTCAAATGAATTATACAAAGGTATTCTCAGCGGAAAATCAACAGGCGTTTTTAATGGAAAGGTTTTCGTGCGTCCCAATGCACAAAAAATTTCTGCTTTTCAATCAAATGCCAATGTGCTTTTAAGTGATGATGCAAGCGTTAATTCAAAACCTGAATTAGAAATTTATGCAAATGATGTAAAGTGTTCGCATGGTTCAACAACTGGGCAATTAGATGAAAATGCGGTATTTTACTTACGCGCGCGCGGCCTTTCAGAAAAATCAGCGCGTTCACTCATCACTCAAGCCTTTATCGCTGAGGTTGTGGATAAAGTAGAGCAAAAGGAAGTACGAGATTTTATTCAAAATAAGCTCGTTGAACTTCACGATTGGACTAATTAAATATCAGAAAAAGTTTGTTTAAAATCAGGTCTTTTTAATCTTTATAGATTAAAAATCACTTTCAAACTTATGTTTCTCCCCATGTTGTAAACACCATTCCTTCCTGTTAATGGATTTTGAGCGGCATATTTGAGTCGGCTTAAGTGACTTTGATAAGCGATGTCGGCAAGGTTTTCTAAACTGAGATAAATACTCATAAAGTCGCTGCGCTTGTATGCTTTAAGATTTGCTCCTAATCCAGCACTTAGCAAAGTATAGGATGGCGTTGCTGTTTCTGTATCGTAAGCTGAGAAAAACTTATTCTGTGCAAAATAATGATCAAGCGCAAACTTAATATAAGCATTGCTGAGGTTTTTACCAAGCTTATTAAACTGAGCTTTTAACTCTCCTCTGTATTTTGCAGCTGGAATAAAAGGTAAATACTTCGTACTGTCGCTTTGCTTGTTCTGCGTTGCCTGAACATAGGAAAATGAATTTTCAATATGCAACCAATCAAATGGATGTGGATGAACATCCAAATAAATTTCTCCGCCAATTAAAGTGGCATTTGCTTGAGCAAATTTATATGCTGGCGCTGGGTCTGATGGATCTGGAATAGAGTCTCCACCAGATGTACTTGTCAATTTTTCAGAAAAAATATAGTTGGATATTAAATTTGTGAATGGCGTAAACTCAAAGGTAACATGATCTGAATTAATGAAATACGCAAGATCAATTTGATGGCTAAGCTCTGGCTTTAATTCGGGTGTTCCATACTCAAATCTTAAGGTCCCTTCATGTCTTCCATTAGAGGCGATTTCAGAAATATTTGCTGCTCTAAAACCTCTGGATAAATTAAATTTCAGTGTTGATTTTTTATTAATTTGATAGGATAAGCCAACACTACCAGAATAACTGCTATAATTCTTCTTAAAGCCGTTAAATTTTAATTCTGTAGTGTTATCCTCAGTGTTTATTGGTGCTCCTAAACTATCTAAGATTAATTTCTCCGTAGAGATTGTTCTCGTGTCAAAACGAACACCACCTGCTAAAGTGAGTTTATTGAATGTTTTTTGCGAAAATACAAAAGAACCTATATCAAAAAGCGAATATTCTGGTATTAGAAACTCCAATCCTTTATTCGTATTTTCTTGCTGCATCCCGCTAATTCCCAAAGAAGTTTCCCACCCTTTTATTTCGCTAAAATTATATCGTAAATTATAATTGAACGTATTTAGATCAAAAAATAGGGCTTTATCAGCTGGATTTAAGACATCTCCAAATTCTTGACGCTTATTATTTTGGTAGCCTAAATCTAAATTGATACTCCCTTTTCTAAGGATAAAATAGTTGTTGTTGAGCACTCTCAAATGCTGAACTTCTTGGTGAGGAAATCCAACTTTGTAGCCCTTTAAATCTTCGGTGCTTGCTGAGACTTCAATTGTTGAGCCATTACCATCTGGACTTGCATAAATAAAATTACCTAAGCTATCTCTTTCCCCCTCAACCATGTTTAAAGTAGTATTAAACGTACTTATATTTAAATGAGAATACCCCCATTTTTTAGTTAGTCCTAAAAATAAACTCCCGTTGTATTCTTGAAATCCTGAATTATAGACTTTCCCATCGTATTTATTTTGATAATTCCCAGCAAACTTGTTGCTAAACCTACCCAACCATTGTATGCCATTTTTATTTCCAGCATTTGAAAGAGAATAACCGATAAAATTATTATTGCTTTGATAGTTTGAAATAAGCTGTGTTTTTATTTGACCAGAAGGTGGTGCTTTAGGTGAAATAAAATTTAAAACCCCTCCTATTCCATCAGAACCATACATCAAACTTCCTGGTCCTTTAACAATTTCAATTCTGTCAATAGAATATTCGTCAATTTCAATTCCGTGTTCATCACCCCATTGTTGACCTTCTTGTCGAATACCGTTGTAAAGTGAAATAACTCGGTTATATGCTAAACCTCTAATAATAGGTTTTGATATTCCCGCACCTGTTGTAAGCTGATTAATTCCAGGAACATTTTTTAGCGCATCAATTAAATTAGTAGCACTATTTTGATTTAAAAAACCAATGTCTATCGTTTTAATGATTATAGGACTTAACTTTAATTCCGTAGAACGAGTAACGGCTGTAACAACAATTTCATTCAGTTCAGCAACAGATTCACTTAAAATAAAATCAATAAGCGTATCTTTTAAAATTATAATTCGTTCGACACGTTTTTTATATCCGTTAAAACTTATTTCGAAAAGATATGAGCCTGACTTTATATTTTCTAATTCATATTTTCCAGCTATATCTGTCGTAGCTCCTGTTTTTAAATCACTAATATAAATAGCCACTCCTTTTAAAACTTCTTTTGATTTTTCGTCTTTAATCGTTCCACTAATTTTATTTTGTGCTACGATAGTTTGAGTTGCGAAAACGAACGCAACGATTGTGTATATGAGTTTTGATTTCATCTTTTTTGTTTTTAAAATTTATTAAATGAACTAACAGGACATGAAAATGCCCTGAAAAAATTAAACGGTAAAAGATAAAACCGAAGGGGGTCCTCTATTTGATAAAATAGATGGAGCTTGATAAAAATAACGTTCTAAAACAGCGGGATTTACTATAGAAAATTCCTTGTTGAAAGAAGAGGAAAAGAATGTGAAAAGCGTATGCGGGGAAAGTGTGTGATTATCACATAAGTGGCATTTTTCTGCAGACAGACTTATATGCGTTTTATGATTACAAGAACCTTCTTTGTGAGAATAGTAAATTGTTTTTTCACAAGCGCTTGCCTTTTCATACGAGCTTATTTCTAGCGCGTGATCATGAAATAAACTAGAAGGAAAATTACTGAATAAATAGAACAGTAAAAGTAAGAGAGCTTTAAATTGTATTTTGCGTTTTTTTTTCAAACTAGGAATTCAATAAAATCAAATATACTAATAATTTTTCCCTCAGAAACATCTTGGGTAGAAATTCGTGCTTGATTTGCTTTTCCCACTTAAAAACAAGCGCCTAAAGAAAAATAAAAGGTTCTTCCATTTCCAGGAAGTATTCCTGGGCCAGGATATCCTGTTGCTCTTCTACTTGCATATTTCTCATCTGTAAGGTTATTAACCCCAGCTTTTACGTTGTAATACTTCAGAAATTTGTATGTAAGAGCTGCGTCCATTACTTGATAAGCTGGCAGCTTTCCGATAGTTCCTGCTGTATTTGCTACTTCTGTATTTACGGCATCTGTAAATACTGCAGCAACTTTACTAAGCTGAAGTGTTGCAGAAAAGCCTTTCAAACAATAAGATAATCCGAAGCGATGAATGTATTTTGGGGCATTTTCAACTTGTTTATATTGGATAGATTTGTTAGGGTCGTTTGCAATAAGTGGATTATCCCATTTTACATATTTTGCATCAATAAAAGAGTTAGAAGCGAAAAGTGAGATCGCACCAATTTTTGTATTATCGGTAAAAATCCGAAGGACATTAATTTCAACATAGGATTCAATCCCTTTGCTAACAGAAGTTCCAATGTTTGTTTTATAGATCGTACCATTTTGACTTATACTTCCAATTCGATTGTCATAGTTCAAGTAGAAAAGCCCAACATCAAAACTTAAATAATTTTTTAAAGTCCCTCGAAAACCACAATCAGCATTGAATCCACTTGCATCTTTTAAATTTGGGTCGATTGTCTCTGTCGTTGCCGATGGACTTAATTCTGAAAAAGTAACTGGGCGATATGCCAAGGAATAATTGCCGTATAAATTTGTTTTCTCACTTACCTTAAATTCGCCTCCAAGGCCATAAAGAAAAAGAGTGCGTACTTTTTTCAGTTGTGGTAAAGTGCTACTTGTATCGATATATCCCATTATAGTATTATCAATGTACTCAAAGCGAAGACCAGGAACTATTTTAAGTCTTTTTCCAAGTTGAAAGATGTTTTCTGAAAAAATAGCCAAATTAGTTGTAGAGAATTCCAAGGAACGCCCGTAAAGGGGATTCGTTAAAGTTAAATCAAAATCACTCCCATTTGTTCCAACTCCCTTTTGATTTCTAATTGTACCCCCGTGATATGCTCTTACACCTCCAGCAAAGATGTTTTCTTTTCCAAAGAATTTATATTTAACTGACATTCTAGCTTCTGTACCATAATTTTTATACTTATCTCGGTCAACTTGTCGATTAATATATTCTAAGCTTATTGGATTAATACTGTCTCCAGTTATAATAGAATTCGTGTTCCCTACACTATTTCGTTCTGCGAAGCTAAAAAATGATTTAATTTCTACATTTATCTCTTTTGAAATAGCATAAGTGAGCGTTAAAGATGCAACATTATAAGGCGCTCCAAACCAATTTCTCGATCTAAATGATTGCTGATGATCCTCATTGTACTGTGCGTCTGAAAGCCCTCCCGACTGCTGACTTTTATAATTCATGGAAGTATATTCCCCACTTAAAGCTATCTTTTTTGTTACTTGATAGTTCACAGAAAAATATCCTGAATTTATAAAGTATTGACTATTATTTCTCCATCCATCTGCAGAGCGGTGATGTAGAAATCCATAATAGGAAATTTTTTTGTGCGTGCCACCAAGGGCATTGTAGGTATTTAATAATCCAAAGGAGCCAAGAGTCTGTTGTGTTTCAAAAGAAATCTTTTTTGTTGGATTTCCTTTTTTTATACGATAATTAAGTAAACCTCCAAACTGCGGACCATATTGCAGGGATGCAGCACCTCGAATCACTTCAATTTTTTCAAGTGCTTCCATTGGCGGAGTATAATATGTTTCGGGATAACCAAAAACTTCAGAACTAATATCATATCCGTTTTGTCGAACATTAAATTCCCATGAACGATTAGGACTTAAACCCCTTGTTGCAACTCCAACTTGAATTCCTGAGCCATCATTTTCCCAAATGCTCATGCCCGGAACTTTCGCAAAAACTTGCCGTGTATTGTTGGCACTGAGGTCTGCATTTATTCGATTTAATTGAATTACCTCATTCTTTTTTCCTGTATAAATAACATTGTTATTCAAATCTGGCATTCGTTCTATTTCGTTTGTAATTTGATTTTCTTTTATAAGAATTTCATTTAAACTTATAAGCTTTTCTCCTAGATTTGGTTGTGCATTTAATTGACAAAAAAGATAATTTGAAAATATAGAGAATAGAATAAATAGTTTATTCATAACAGCGGAATTCAGAACTTAAATTAAGTTGCAAAATTATTATTTAGAATGATTTTAAACTATACCATAAATATGGTATTTTATGAAGGGATGAATACTCAATAATTTAATTTAAACTAAAAAAGACAACAATTTCTTGTTGTCTTTTATTGAAGAACCTTGTGATATAAATATTAGCTAAGTGATTCCGGAACAAATGGAAGTGAAGAATGGTGTAATACGATTCTTATTCTTTCGTCGGCACATATTTTAAACACGAAACTTTTATTTACAAAAACTTGGTCGCCGTTTTCGCCTATTAAGTGAATATTACATTGTACGATTGCTAAATTGTCTTGCAAAATATACTCTACTTCTGTAAACCAAGCTTTCACCCATGGCTTTAGCTTAAAACCAGTATCATTTGGGAAATTTAAATCTCCACCGATAAAGTAGGACACTGCGCCATCTTTTGTAGATCGAAAAGTTTGTTCACCAAACGTTAATGTTGGTTTAAATAACACTTTGCCACTGTCATAATCATAATTATCTGTTAAAACTTTGTTTACTATTGCTCTAACATCTCCACCTTCTGAGTGGACTTTTCCAACAGCTACTATATTGTTACACCATACTTGCAATGTTTCTGTAACCATTGCAGCTGTAAATTTTGAATTTGTCATATTTTTTAAATTTAAGTTATAAAATAGAATTATGTGTTTATAAAATTGATTTTTTGAACATTAATATTTTTTTCCTTTGCCTTTATTTCAAATTCTTTAATTAATTCGGCAACATCATGGGCTATAAATTTAGATTTTGAATAATCAATGTATAAATCTGAATTATTCGGTATAGTCACTAGAGCTGCTGAGATATTTGCCTTGTTAAAAAAAGATACATATTCACCCAAATAAAGCTTGTATGATTTTTGGGTAGTTTTTGGATTTACTTCCTCCTCCATAGAATGAGAATTCTTGTAGAGATTTCGCAAGGTATAAAAAAGTGCGATTACAAATCCTGCTGCAATTCCTTTTAATAAATCAGTTAAAATTATTACAATAACTGTAGTTATGAAAGGAATAAATTGCTCCCAACCTAATTTATATACTTCTCTAAAAAAGGCAGGTTTCGCTAATTTATATCCTACCAGCAAAAGTATAGTTGCTAAACTTGCTAATGGAATCATATTCAAAACACTTGCCATAGTTAATGCACTTAGCAAAATCAAAAAACCATGGCTTATTGTAGATAATTTCGTTTTACCACCGAAAGAAATATTTGCAGAACTACGCACAATTACTTGTGTTATCGGAAGTCCACCGATTAAACCAGAAACAATATTACCCAAGCCCTGTGCTTTTAATTCTCTATTTGTTGGAGTTACACGTTTGTTAATGTCCAACTTATCAGTTGCCTCGACACTAAGTAGGGTTTCTATACTAGCAACTAGCGCTAACACAAGTGCGATTTCCCAAACCTTACTATTCGTAATTCCTGAAAAATCAGGTAGCGTAAACTGACTTAAAAAATCAGAGAAACTACTTGGAACAGGAACTCTAACCAAGTGTTCAGGAGATAAAGTGCCGCCAACAATGTTGTTCTGAAAGCAATAATTCAGTACAATCCCAAATAAAACTACTATTAAAGGACCATTTATCAATGAAAATATTTTATGCTTTTTAGAAAGAATAGTATCCCATAACACTAAAATCACTAGTGAAACCCCTGAGATAATTATTGCTTCAACTGAAAAGAATTCAAAGGCTTTTAAAATTTCAGAGAAGGTTGTTTCACCATCAGGCTGAAAAAAATCTTCTTCTCCGAAAGCATCCTTATCCCAGCCTAAAGCGTGAGGAAGTTGTTTTAAGATGATTAATAAGCCAATTCCCGTTAACATTCCTTGAATTACTGACGAAGGGAAAAAATTGGCGATAACCCCTGCTTTGGCAAATCCTAAAATAACTTGGAAAACCCCTGCTAAAACAACTGCCATAAGAAACATTTCCCATGAACCTCCAAGTTTTGCTATAGATGTTAAAACGATTACTGCTAAACCTGCAGCAGGTCCGCTTACGCCCAAAGCAGAACCGCTTGAAGCACCAACGATGATGCCACCAACAATTCCTGCAATAAGCCCTGCAAATAGGGGCGCTCCGGATGCAAGAGCAACTCCAAGACACAAGGGAACCGCCACAAAAAACACGACAATACTTGCAGGTAAATCGTGCCTGAAATCTTTAAAGAAATTTTTCATGCTTAATATAAGTTAAAAAATGGAAATAAAAACTGTAAAAACTTGAATAAACAAGCTATTCCTGCTATTGCAGGGAAATTAGTTCAGTAAAAAAGAGATTTTTATTTACTGTTTAGGACAGTTTTTCCGGAGGAGGACTTAAAAAAGCGAGTGCTGGAGAACGGTAATTAAAGAGAAAATTATCGCCATTTGAAAGCAAAGAGGAATCAAAAATTTGAACTGGAATTGGAGTATGAAACGAATCATTTTTAAGGTTTTCTTCTTCCTTTATTTCTTTTTCAGATTCTTCATTCTCTTCATCAAATTCAATTAAGGCGATTTCAGAAATTTCCTCATTAAACGAAGGAATATAGAATGACAAAGATTGACATACAATCGAAAGAAAAACAAGAAAAACTAAAGATAATTTGAATAGTTGTTTCACACTAATTTTTTACAAAAGTAAAAAATTGTTTTTAAAATAGTCGCTTTTTTGTAAAATATACTTGCTTCAACATCTTATTAGCAAGCAGAGAAATTTAAGAAGGAATACTAATTCGAAAAATAGTTCCCTTATCAATTTCAGATTTCAGCACAAAGACTTTTCCATTGTGGTATTCTTCAATAATCCGTTTTACGAGCGTGAGTCCAAGGCCCCAACCTCTTTTCTTTGTAGAAAATCCCGGTTGAAAAATTGTTTTGAATTGCTTTGGCGTTAATCCTTTTCCTGTATCACTAATGTCAATGCGAACGAAACCTGACTCCCTAGAAATCTCAATGGTTAAATCTCCTTTTCCATCCATGGCATCAACGGCGTTTTTACAGATATTTTCGATCACCCATTCAATCAAGGCCGCATTGTGTTTAACCATTACAGGAGCCTCTCCAACAAGGGAAAAGCTGATTGTGATTTTATCTGATAAACGTGCCCTCAAGTAATCCAAATTATTTCCAATAGTTAACATTAAATCTTCGTCAGTTAATTTTGCACCAGAGCCAATTTTAGAAAAGCGGTCTGTTATTTTTTCTAAGCGATCTAAATCTTTGTGCATTTCTTCGATTACCATTGGATCTGTTTTACTTGCTTCTAAATGAGCAACCCATGCCATCATTGAAGAAAGTGGCGTTCCCAATTGATGCGCAGTTTCCTTTGCCATGCCAGCCCAAACTTGATTTTGTTCCGCTTTACGAAAGGTAGAAAACATCAAATAACCAATAATTACAATTAATGCAATAACACTAAATTGAATGTAAGGGAACCAAATTAATTGACGTACTTCTGGACTATCACTAAAATAAAGTATCTTTTCTCCTGAACCAAAATTGAGTGTTAAAGGAGTATTTTCCGCAGCTAAGGATTTAATGGTGCTTTTTAATACTTCCTCTTTTAGTTGTTCTGGAAGCAAATTACTTGCTTCAATTGTTTGTGTTTTTTTATCTATTAATAAAACTGGAATTAAATCAGAATTATCAAGTAATTGACTTGTAAAAGAAGATAGAATGGCATCACTTTCCATTTTTAGACGAAGTAACTCGCGAGATTCTCCGTAAACAAAAGTCATAAACATTCCTCTATAAACTTCGATTTCAAATACACGCCCAGCCAATTTCCAATCCTTTGCTAATTTTTGTAAAACAGAATCACTTGGAATTGCATTCGCAGAATCGTTAAGCTCAATGTTTCTCTGCTGCGCAACAGAGCCATCGTCATTTAATAAAATAACAGGAATATCTTTGTTGTTTTTGATGATTTTAATTGCAAAATCAAGATCTTGATTCATTGATAAGTCTGAGCCACTTAAAATTGTTCTTTGCGCTTCTTCAATGAGTAGAATTTTTTGTTTTTCTTTCTCGCGGAGTTCATTAAAAATCTGATTTGTTAACTGTACAAGTTCGCCCTTTTTCTTTATTGCTTCCGCCCATTGTCGTGCTTTTCCTCTTTCTCTTAGCGATATTTTTTCTATCATTGAATTCGATACAAACAAGGAAGCGCCAATTATAAAAAGTGATAAAAGGAGCAAGGTAATTTTCCAACGTTGTTTGTGCGAATAGAGATTCATCCCTGCGAATTTAAGGGAATTTTTACCCTTTTTCTAATTAATCTCTCTGTTTGTGTAATTAACAAATCATATTTCTTCCGTTAAAAACGTAAAATAAATAGCTTTTTATAGGTACTTTTTGCAAAATTCCCAAAGAACAATTCCTGCGCAAACACTCACATTTAAGCTGTGTTTTGTGCCAAATTGTGGTATTTCAATAACATAATGCGAACGATTGACAATTGTTTGTTTCACGCCATTTACTTCATTACCAAAAATCAACGCAAATTTATCTTCTCTTAGTTCAGATATATTTTGAAGGGAAAGTGTTTTTTCCGCTTGTTCAATAGTGCAAATTGCTATGCCTTGAAGACTTAATTCTTGCACTAATTCTTCAATATTTTCTCGGTATTCCCAGACAATTGTTTCAGTTGCTCCCAAAGCAGTTTTATGAATGTCTTTATGTGGAGGGCAAGCGGTAATTCCACAGAGGTAAATTTTTTCAATGTTAAAAGCATCAGCAGTGCGAAAAAAAGAACCAATATTGTTTAAGGAGCGAATATCATCTAAAATCACAATAAGCGGATTTTTTACCTGAGATTTAAACTGCTCCTCGCTTAATCTATCAAGTTCCCAAAGTTTGAGTTTCTTATTGTTTTCTATGCTCATAATGTAGTTTGTAAAGGTAAAAAACAATCAAGGTGTTCCAACAATAAATTTTTTCTTATCTTTATATTTGAAATTAACAATCATTACCCTTGTCGAAAATTAGCCCCGAAAAAGAGATTGCGGAAACACCTTTGATGAAGCAATACAATCAAATTAAAGCGCGTCATCCTGAGGCCTTATTGCTTTTTCGCGTTGGGGATTTTTATGAAACCTTTGGGGAAGACGCCATAAAAACCTCGCGGATTTTAGGAATCATCCTCACAAAACGAAAAAATGGTTCTGGGCGAGAAATAGAACTTGCAGGGTTTCCATATCATTCTTTAGACGTCTATCTTCCGAAACTTGTGCGAGCAGGACAGCGTGTTGCAATTTGCGATCAGTTGGAAGATCCGAAAATGACAAAAACAATTGTAAAAAGAGGTGTAACGGAACTTGTAACTCCTGGAGTTTCATTTAATGATCAAGTATTAGAACAAGGGAAAAATAACTTTTTGTGTTCTGTTTTTTTTGGTAAATCAAACCTTGGAGTTGCTTTCTTAGATGTTTCTACCGGAGAATTTTTAGTTGCTCAAGGTGATAAAGATTACATAGACAAGCTCTTGAGTGGCTTTTCTCCAAGCGAGATTATCTATCAAAAAAATAGAACGAAAGATTTCCAAGAAATTTTCGGAGAAAAATACTACACTTTCCGCTTGGAAGACTGGGTTTTTGGAGAGGAGTTCGCAACGGAATGCTTAACAAAACATTTCGGCACGAAATCATTAAAAGGATTTGGTGTAGATAATTTACCAGATGCTATTATCGCGGCTGGAGCAATTTTTCATTATTTAAATGAGAATCAACATCAAAAATTGGGACATATCAGTTCCATTTCACGCATTGAAGAAGAGCGCTACGTTTGGTTGGATCGCTTTACAATTCGCAATTTGGAGCTCATTACCTCATCCAATGAAAATGCGATAACACTTGCAGATATTTTAGATAAAACATTGACCCCAATGGGCGGGAGACTTATGAAACGTTGGATGGTGCTTCCATTAAAAGACCAAAAACCAATTGAAGAACGCCTTGATGTCGTAGAATATTTAGTCGCAAATGAGCAAATATCTTTTGAACTTGGAAAGCATTTACGTGAAATAGGGGATTTAGAACGCTTGATTTCAAAAGTTGCTGTTGGAAAGGTAAATCCTCGGGAAGTAATGCACTTGCGAAGGACACTCCTACAAATTCCATTAATCCAAAAAATAGTAAGTGACGGAGCTCCTGCCTCCTTGCAAAAAATGATGGAACAGGTTCATTCCTGTGAATCAATAATAAAGTTAATTGGCGAAACATTGGTAGATGAGCCAGCAGGACAGATTGGAAAAGGAATGGTAATTCGGCAAGGTTGTCATAATGAGTTGGATGAATTGCGAGAGATTTCTTTTAAAGGAAAAGATTATCTAGAAAATTTACAAAATATTGAAGCAAAGAGAACTGGAATTCCAAGTTTAAAAATTTCTTTCAATAATGTTTTCGGATATTATATTGAAGTCCGAAATACACACAAAGACAAGGTTCCAGAAGACTGGATTCGCAAGCAAACCTTGGTAAATGCGGAAAGATATATCACAGAAGAACTGAAAGAATATGAAAGTAAAATACTCGGCGCTGAAGAAAAAATGCTGGTTATTGAATTACAGCTTTTTCAAGAACTTGTAGTAGGAATGGCCGATTACATCCACCCAATTCAGTACAATGCACTTATCGTAGCTCGTTTAGATTGCCTTTTTTCCTTTTCAACCATTGCACAAGCCAATAATTATAAGCGCCCAGAAATTAACAATGGTTTTATTCTCGACATTAAAAATGGAAGGCATCCTGTTATTGAAAAACGCTTGGCACATGGAGAAGAATACATTGCAAATGACATTTTTCTCGACAATGAAACGCAGCAAATGATTATGATTACCGGTCCAAATATGAGTGGAAAAAGTGCGATTTTACGACAAACTGCTTTGATTGTCCTGATGGCACAAATGGGTTCTTTCGTTCCTGCAGATAGCGCAAAAATTGGACTAGTAGATAAAGTTTTCACCCGCGTTGGTGCATCGGATAACATCTCCTCTGGTGAATCTACTTTTATGGTAGAAATGAACGAAACTGCAAGTATTTTGAATAATATTTCTGCGCGGAGTTTGATTTTATTGGATGAAATTGGTAGAGGAACCAGCACCTATGATGGAATTTCTATCGCTTGGGCAATTGCGGAATATTTACACGAGAATCCAAAGGCAAAATGTAAAACCTTGTTCGCAACGCATTACCATGAATTAAATGAAATGCAAAAACAATTTTCGCGCATTCACAACTTTAATGTTTCGGTGAAAGAAATGGGAGAAAAAGTCCTGTTTTTAAGGAAATTAGTAGCCGGCGGAAGTGCGCATTCATTTGGAATTCATGTTGCCCGAATGGCTGGAATGCCAAATTCTGTTATTGCTCGCGCAGAACACGTATTAAAAGATTTGGAAAATTCCCATGCTTCTGTTGGTGGTAAAGCAAAAAAAATAGACGCAAAAAGCTCAAAAGATGGTAATATGCAACTTAGCTTTTTCCAACTAAATGATCCAGTTCTAGAACAAATTCACGAGGAATTAATCAATATCGACATCAATATCCTTACGCCTGTTGAAGCATTAATGAAGTTAAATGACATTAAAAAAATCATAGGAGGATAATGGCAAGAGCAATGGTTTATAGTAAGTTTTTGCTGCCCCTTTTCTTAGGTTTCGTTCTAGTAGCTTGTAAAATAGAGGAGGCAAAACCTGATATAAGTAAAAAATTAGTGCTTGCTTCTGATTTCTTAGAGGCCAAAGACACAGTGCTTTTTAAGCGTTTTTCAAAAAAAACGGGTGTTCGACTTAAAATCTTAAACTTAAATGCAAGTCAAATCGCTCAAAAACTGAAAAAGGAAGGCTATAACAGCTCCATTGATTTAGTTTTTGTGAAGTCCTTAAATTCCGTAAAAACATTAAATAAGAATAAATTTCAAAAGCTAGATGCTAATTTTCTAAGGGAGAAAACTCCTTCTTTAAAAGCATTTAAGAATGCCACTTGGTTGGTTGCTGGACTTGACCCCTATGTTTTTTCATATATTCCAGATAGCACAAATGCAGCAAAAAATTACAGTGATCTTTCAAAAAATTTCTCTTGGGCAAGCCCACAAAGTAATGATGAATTTTCAGTTTTACTTGCTCATAGGGGAAGTCATTCGAAGAACGATGCTAAATGGAAAAAAGGATTTATTAAAAATAATGTTGCTTTTAATTCAGAAAATGACAGCGTTCAAAACAGGCAATTTTTAGTTATAAAACATAGTTTTTTCATAAAAAATAAGTCGCTATCACAAAATAAAAAAAGAGTTCTTTTTTTTCCAAAAGAGAAAAAAACTGCTTGTTATGCTGACCGGTGGTGTTTTGCTGTTGTTGATCAAGCAAAGAATTACGAAAGCGCTGAGACTTTTTTAGTGTATTATTCAAAATGGTCTTTAAGTAAAAACTTTAAAAAGCAACATGGTGTCTTCCCCAAAATAGATAAGCTCAAAAATCCTAAAATCCTTAACATAAAAGAAGAGGTTTTACTAAAAAACATGAGTTTTTAATTCATGGGATGTTCTAATCACAAAATAAACTCTTCTTTTTTATATCTTTACAAGCAATGACATTTTCAGGAAAAACACCTTTTATTATTGGAATTTGTGGGGGTAGTGGAGCAGGGAAAACCACTTTATTGCGCAGATTATCTGACATTTTTGGCGAGGTAAGACCTTCTATATTCTCTATGGATAATTATTATTTTCCAAAATCCATGCAACAACTTGACAGTAATGGAATCGTGAATTTTGATTTACCAACTGCCATTGACGAAGAGCGATTAACTGCAGATTTAAAAAGTTTAATGCAAGGAAAAGCAATTGAAGTCAAAGAGTATTTCTTTAATTCGCCTCCAGACAAAAACGTATTGATTACCATACAACCAAGCGCTTTTATTATTGTTGAGGGCTTGTTTCTATTTCATTATAAAGAAGTTTTTAAATCGCTGGATTATAGCATTTTTGTAGATGTGGATCATGCAACGCAGTTAGACCGAAGAATCTACCGAGACCAAGAAACACGTGGTTATTCTCGAGAAGATATTCTTTACCAATGGGAAAATCATGTTTTACCTTGCTACGCCAATTTTATTGAGCCGTATAAGAATACTTCAGATTTTATTTTTCGGAACGACCAACATGCAGATGGAGATTTTAAGCTCTTAAGTGACAAATTAGCCACTGTTAAATCAGCGTTTAGCCGCTAGAGAAATTCTAAAAAGATGCATTTTGAGGTGTTCGAGGAAAAGGAATTACATCGCGGATATTTGTCATTCCAGTTACAAACATGATCATTCTTTCAAATCCTAAACCAAATCCAGCATGAGGTGCTGTCCCAAATTTTCGCGTTTCCATATACCAAGATAATTCCTCAGGGTCTATTCCAAATTCTACACATTTCTTATGTAACATCTCATAGCGTTCTTCACGTTGCGAGCCACCCACAATTTCTCCGATTCCAGGAAACAAAACATCCATGGCAGCAACTGTTTTTCCATCATCATTCATGCGCATGTAAAACGCTTTTATTTTTGCTGGATAATCGGTTAAAATCACAGGACACTTAAATTCTTTCTCCACTAAATAACGTTCGTGCTCACTTTGTAAGTCAATTCCCCATTCTACAGGATAGTTGAATTTTTTCTTTTTGTAGTGATTTGAATTCATTAATACTTCAATGGCTTCAGTATATGTTAAGCGCTTAAATGGATTTTCAATCACGAATTTCATTCTTTCAATTAGCGACATTTCCGCGCGTTCTTGCTGTGGTTTTTGTTGTTGATCTTGCGCATCTCGCTCACTTAAGAACGTTAAATCTTCTTTGCAGTTTTCCATAACATAGCTGCAAATATATTTCAAGAAGGCCTCTGTTAAATCCATGTTGTCTTTCAAATCATTAAAGGCAACTTCCGGTTCTATCATCCAAAATTCTGCTAAATGCCTTGAAGTGTTAGAGTTTTCTGCGCGAAATGTAGGTCCAAAAGTATATACTTGCCCCAAAGCTAAGGCCGCTAATTCAGCTTCCAATTGACCTGAAACCGTTAAGTTGACTTGCTTCCCAAAAAAATCTTCCTTGTAATTTATTGTTCCATCCTCATTCAATGAAGGATTTTTTGGGTCGAGGGTAGAAACACGGAACATTTCTCCAGCTCCTTCCGCATCAGATCCTGTTATGATTGGCGTGTGTAGGTTGAAAAAACCTCTGTCGTTAAAAAATTTATGAATTGCAAAGGAAACAGCATGTCTAATTCTAAATACTGCGCCAAAAGTATTGGTTCTAAAACGCAAATGTGCCTGCTCACGCAAAAACTCTAAACTGTGACGCTTTGGCTGCATTACTGTTTTTTGAATATCATCTGGATGCGCATCCCCAATAAGTTCAATGCTTGTGACTTGCAATTCTACTGCTTGTCCTGCGCCATGTGAAGCGATTAAAGTGCCACTTAATGAAACACAAGCTGCTGTTGTAATCCGCTTGAGAAGGGCATCGTCAAATTTTTCAAAATCAACAACTGCTTGTAAAGAGGCAAGGCAGGAACCATCATTAATTTGAATGAAACGATTGCTTCTAAACGCCCGCACCCAACCTTTGACTGTTATTTCACTTCCTAATTGAATTCCGGCAGAATTTTCAAGTAAACTCTTTATTTTTAATCGTTCCATGGTGCAAATTTATGTTTTTATAGGAAATAATCTGCAAGAAAATGGCAGGATTTACCAAGTTAGCAGTTGTAAGACAAAATAAAATCAGAATTACTCTTTACAGATAAAGCCTATTTATTTTCCGTTCCAGTGAGTCATTGTTAAATCGAGACCCTGAACACAAAAACTTTTTATAAATTCTGTAGCCACAGAAATTCTAGCTGGTAATTCTAGCGCTTGATCTTTTGTCCATTGTCCAAGCACATAATCTGATTGCCGGCCCTTTGCAAAATCATTTCCAACACCAAAACGCAAGCGAGCATACTCAGTTGATTTTAATGTTTCTTGGATGTCTTTTAAACCATTATGTCCGCCGTCACTTCCTTTCGCTTTCATGCGTAATTTGCCGAATGGAAGCGCAATATCATCGGTAATTACCAATAAATTTTCTATCGGAATTTTTTCTGCTTGCAGCCAATAATTAAGGGCTTTTCCAGATAGATTCATGTAAGTTATTGGCTTTATGAAAACAAGCGTTTTTCCCTTGAATTTTCCTTCAGCCCTAAACGCTGCTTTGTTAAGAGTGAAATCTGCTTTTAGTTCTTTGGCGAGTTCATCAACAACCTTAAATCCGATGTTGTGTCTGGTTTCTTCGTATTCAGAACCGGGATTCCCTAAGCCTACAAGTAGAAATTTCATGCCTTTATTTTACCAATTTGGACAGGTATTACAATCATCTTTTGCTCGAAGATAAAAAATTCCACCAAGTACAATGTCACTTTGAAAATACCCCAAAGATTGTCGTGCGTATGCGTATGGGTCATTCCCTCGCGTTTTGACACGATGTTGGTATAAAAATCCCACGCTATTATTTGCCTGAAGAAAGAAATGTCTAAAAAACTCTAAACGCAAGCCAAGATGCGCTGATGCGCCAACTCCGGACATTGACAAAGTCGTCATGGATTTTTCGCCAGCAAAGGTGAAATCATTATAGTTTAAAACAAGTCCAGCGCCAAGACCTGAAACAGAGTAGATAGCAAAAGCATTACTCCCACGGACTAATTTATCAATGTGACTAATTTCTGCACGAATATAATTCATCCCATTCGTGTTTTCGTAATGAAGGATTGATTCATCTGTAGTTACAGGTTCTGCATTGTAATCTCCAGACCAATTTGATATTGGATCAATTAAGGGATTTATTCTTCCAGATAATAGATACGTTGGTCCATGAACTATAACATATTTCATGTGGTCATAACCAAAAGAAAGCGCCCATTTTTTTTTAAAATTAAAGCCTATTCTGGCGTTAAATTGGGGAACTGTAAGTGTTGATGGATCTACATACGTTATAAAATCTGGAGAAGGCCGGTCAGTTGCTTGAACTCCCGACAAGGAAAAATCATATCCTGGACCAAAAAAACTTATTTTGCTGTCAGTATAAAAACTTCGATTGTAGCCCCAATAAACAAACATAGCGCGCTTTGCTTGTGAATCTTTACTTGTTTTTTGACTTGCACCGAGAAACGGTAAAAAGATTAAAAATGATATAAAAATTAAGGTTTTCATCTCGCAATTATTTTTATCCATTCTTCTTGAGAAAGTATTTTTTCCAAACGGAAATGTGCTTTTTTGTCTTTGCTAAACCATTCCACTAAGCCCAATCCTTCTGCAAAAAAAGAAAGCATTTCAGCTTGATTAGCTTGTTCTTTTCTTGTGTATGGATTTAATACTGTTTGGATTATTTTATCACTGAAAACTAATGTTTTTGTATTTTTTTCTAGAATAACTATTGATTTTTTTTCTAGAAATTTTCTTTTCTTTTCATATAAAATAACTGTTGAATCTGTAAGTCCTGAAAATTTTGACGCAAACCAAAGCTCTTCGTTCAGATCCATGGGGAATAAGCCGTTTTTATAAATAAATGCTTTTTCTTTTTGTTGAAAGCGATTTACAACCATGTGATCTAAGACATTTAACGAGTCAATATTATAATTTAGAGCTTCTAAAATTCTAAAATCGCTAGAATAACGCTCAACAATTAGGTGATCTCCTGCTTGATCTGTAATCGTATAAATACGATGAAATTCTTCCTCTAATCCATTCACAATATTTCTATATAAATAGACTTGTGGTTCCGATTGAAGCTGATAAAAATAAGCTGCATTTGGATTCATAGATTTAAAATCAGGTTTAGAAGTACAGCAGAAAAATAAAATAGGAGTTAAACCTAAAAATAGCAAGCGCAAATAACTCATTTTGTCATCTTTAAAAATGATACTTCTTGTTCAGTTAAGTGACGGTAATACCCTCGAGGCAGATCTTTTTTTGTAAGCCCTGCATATTGCACGCGGTCTAATTTTACAATCTGGAACCCCAATGCTTCAATAAGTCGACGGACAACTTGTTGCTTTCCAGAGCGAATTTCAACACCTACTTCTCTCGAAGTTCCGCCTTCTACATATTCTGCTTTTTCTGCTTTTGTCTTGCCGTCTTCTAAGTCTATTCCTTTTAAAAGTTTTTCTAAATCTTCTTTTGAAACAGGTTTATTTACTTCGATATGGTACATTTTTGCTGCTTGGTAGCGAGGATGCGTTAATTTCTTCGCCATGTCACCATCATTGGTAAATAACAACAGGCCTGTTGTATCTTTTTCCATTTTTCCCATCGGAAAAATTTGTTCCTTACACGCTTTATTTACAAGCGACATAACTGTTTTTCGACCTCTTGGATCGTCTATGGCGGTAATATAACCCTTAGGTTTATTCAATAAAACATAGCGCTTGGTTCCAAGATTAATCGTTTCTCCATCGTATTGAATAACATCTGTAGGCTGGATTTTGAATCCTAATTCCGTGACAACTTTTCCATTGACACTAACAACACCTGTTTGAATTAAAACATCCGCTTCCCTACGAGAGCAAATCCCAGCATTTGACATGTATTTATTCAAGCGAACATTCTCTTCTCTAAAAGACGGAAGAGGATCTCCTTTTTTAACTTTGATTTTATAATCTATGTACTTTCGTTTGTCCCTATCAGTTACTGTTTTCGTTTTATCAAGCGGGGTTTTATCCTTTACTTTCTTAGAAATACTTCGAGAGCTAACAGGGGTTTTTTGTACGGTAGGTTTTTTTGTTCTCATAATATAGCTACAAAGATAAGGAAAGAGAAGTGAATGTTGCTAATATCATGTTTTTTCAAAAAATTGAAAGGCTAGAAATACAAAAAAATAAATTTTTGAATTCCTATCTTTGCTCTATGCTCGAAGATGAAAAAATAAACTTAAGGCAATTTCTGCCTTTGAAATACAGTAAAATGTATGTTTTCCGCTTTTGTGTTTACTTTCTTTCTTTTATAATCGCTTTTTATCTGCTGTTTTACCAAAATAAAAATAATAATAAACCTAAAGCCAAAGCTGCTCCACGTGAAATTCCCATAAAACAAATTGAACCTTAATGAAACTGCTATTTTTAACTTTTATTTTGCTTTTTTCAGGCGTAAAAACACACAAGCTTTCCATACATATTTCAGGGATTTCAAAAATAAAAGGCAGCTTATTTATTGCCATATTTCGGCCAACTGATGATTTTCCAGTTTTCGGAAAACAATTCAAGGGAATTGTAAAAGAAGTAGAAGGAAAATCGCAAAATTATACCTTCGATGATTTACCCGAGGGAGAATATGCTCTTGCTATTTATCAGGATGAAAACAGAAATAAAATTCTAGATAAAAATCTACTCGGCATTCCAACAGAAATTTACGGATTTTCAAATAATGCCAGGCGCACCTTTAGTGCACCATCATTTCAGGAGGCAAAATTTAAGTTAAATAAAGACCTGCAACAAACTGTTTTTTTGAAGTAAACGTTTTTACATTAATAAAATATTTGGGATAGATATAACTTATCATACAAACTAATTCTTCTTAACTTTGTTTTTGAAAAAGATAGTTAGCTAAAATGCCCATTAATTTTCCATCTTATTGCTTTGACTTATTTAACCGTAAGCGCCTTAATACAAGCGAAGTTCGTATTGGCACCGTTTTAATTGGTGGTGAAAATCCTCTTTGTTTGCAATCCATGACAACAACTAACACTATGGATACTGAGAAATCAGTTGCGCAATCCATTCGAATGATTGATGCAGGTTGTGAAATTGTTCGCTTAACGGCACCAAGTAAAAATGAAGCCTTAAATCTAAAAAACATTCGTGCTTCACTCATAGCAAAAGGTTATTCGGCGCCACTGGTTGCAGACATTCATTTTACCCCAAATGCCGCAGAAATTGCTGCTACACTTGTTGAAAAAGTTCGTGTAAACCCCGGGAATTATGCTGACAAAAAGAAATTTGAGGAAATAATATATACCGATGAAAGTTACGAAGAGGAATTAATACGTATCGAACTGAAATTTACACCCCTCGTGCTTCTTTGCAAGGAAAACGGAACCGCAATGCGCATAGGAACCAACCACGGTTCGCTTTCAGATCGTATTTTGAGCCGTTATGGTGATACGCCTGAAGGAATGGTGGAATCTGCCATGGAATTTATACGCATTTGCGAAAAAAACAATTATTTTGAACTTGTTATTTCAATGAAAGCGAGTAATACCTTAGTAATGGTGCAAGCATACCGTCTTTTGGCTGCTCAAATGCTAAAAAATGAACGATGTTATCCGCTGCATTTGGGAGTCACAGAAGCTGGAGATGGCGAAGACGGACGCATAAAGTCAGCAGTTGGAATTGGTGCCTTATTGGAGGATGGCTTAGGCGATACGATTCGTGTTTCTCTTACAGAAGAACCAGAATTTGAAATTCCTGTTGCACGAAAATTAGCAGAGAAATATAAAAACGAAAATCACTTTCCTTTGGCAGCATTTTCTGGAGTTTTGCCCTACGACCCATTTTCTTACACTCGGCGAATAGCAAAAAGCATTCAAAATGTTGGAGGAAAAAACGTACCTGTTGTAGTAGCTGACTGCTCAAAGAAACAAGAAATTTCACCTGCAAATTTTTATGGGTTTGGGTACAATTATTCTGTCCCTTTAGACAAATGGAATCTTCAAGATTTAGCAGCTGATTACGTTTATATTGGAGAAAATAAACTTAATTTCGAAGTACCTGGTACTTTGGGTGTAATCTGCGATCATGAAAATTGGAGTGCAAATTATAGCAAAAAATCAGGGTTTTATCCACTTATTTCAGTGGCTGATTTGGATAAATTATCTAGTGATACTATTGCCTTTTGTATTTTAAAAGCCGAGGAAGAAATTCCTGCTAAAATAGGAGATTTCCCAAATTTAATTTTAGTGGTAACAAGTGATTTTTCGAATAAAACTCAGTTATTTCGCAAATTTTTTATCGCGCTTTCGAGAATGAACTTTGAGCACCCCGTTCTTCTTCAATACAACTCTGATGAAAAAGATTCAGAAACTTTTATCTTGAATGTTTCAAGTGATGCTGGATCAATTTTAATTGATGGTTTTGGTGACGGACTTTGGCTAAAATCAATCCAAGCGCCAACCCTTGTAAATGCTACTAGTTTTGGGATTTTGCAAGCCACACGAACTCGGATCTCAAAAACGGAGTACATCTCTTGCCCCTCTTGTGGTAGAACTTTATTTGATTTACAAGAAACTACGACAAAAATTCGCCAGCGAACAGCGCATTTAAAAGGACTTAAGATTGGTATAATGGGTTGTATTGTCAATGGCCCCGGAGAAATGGCAGACGCTGATTATGGCTATGTTGGCACAGGCCCTGGGAAAATTAATCTCTATAAAGAAAGAAATGTTGTTAGGAAGAATGTTGCTGAAGCTGAAGCAGTACAAGCATTAATCGACCTCATCAAAGAAAATGGCGATTGGGTGGAATTAACCCATTGATATTTTTGCTGAATAATTTTTTTTTGAGTATCCGCATTCGTACCAATAAAATATTTTAATTTTAAAAATCAAGAATTCATTCGAAATGAGAACTTTTTAGTGAATATTAGCGAACACTATTTGGCCTTGAATTTTATGGTTTTTGCTGCTGAACTGAAACTTTTAATTTTTAAAATTTCTGCAAGAACATTTTTGAAAAATTTAAGTTTTAGAAAGGAGTTAAAATTGTTCGCGACGAATTTTAAATAGTTGTAAAATAATGATTTGCGAACAAAATAGAAATTCAGAGCCTTGATTTTTTGATTCTTTTTCATCAAGGAAAAAGAATGGCAAAATGAAAATATTAGCTCAATTTGGGATTTTCATTAGGATTATAATTTTAAATATTGGTGGTAAGAAAGCGA
>JBILAB010000107.1:0-6396 GCA_044354455.1 Crocinitomicaceae bacterium
CGCGTACTTCAACTAAGAGATATGGGCGGAATCATTTGTGTTGATTTTATTGATATGCATGATAAAGAAAACAATAAAATTCTTTTTGAAAAAATGAAGAGTTTTATGAAATCTGATCGCGCAAAACACAACCTTATTCCTCCTTCAAAATTTGGTGTTATTGAAATTACGCGACAGCGTGTTCGCCCTGAAACAGAGATTAAAACTGCAGAAGTTTGTCCAACTTGTTCGGGAAGTGGTGAAATTACGGCGAGTATACTTTTTGCAGAAGAAATAGAAAATAACCTAAATTACTTACTTGGTGATAAAGGAATGAAAGGTATTTCCTTACTTGTTCATCCTTATTTAGCAGCTTTTTTCAAAAAAGGATTGGTTTCTAAACAAATGAAATGGTTTTTGAAACACAAGAAGTGGATTCCAGTGAGAGGAATTACAGAGCTTAATCTTTTAGAGTATTCATTTGTTGACAAACACAACGAAGAGATTACAGTTTAATGTTTCCGAAAAAGTATTCAAAAGAACAAATTATCTTAAAATTGGAAGCGTATTGCGCATACCAAGAAAGGTCATTGTTTGAAATTGAAACAAAGTTAGCAGCTCTCGATTCAACCCAAACTGACTTTAGAAGTATAATAGCGCATTTATCGGAATGTAATTTCTTTAATCAAGAACGTTTTGCCGTTAGTTATGCTATTGGGAAATTCCGAAACAATAAATGGGGCAAACAAAAAATAAGAGCTGGCTTATTTCAAAAGAAAATTAGTGCAGATTTGATTTCAAAAGCATTGTCTACTCTAGATAAATCAGAATATAAATTAATGCTGCAAGATTTATATGAAAAGAAATGGATTTCCTTGAAAACAGAAAAAAATGAGTTTGAGAGAAAACAAAAAACCCTTCGATATTTACAATCAAAGGGCTTTGAATACGATGAGATTTCGGGGTTATTTTAACTACTTAGCTTGAATATAAGAATTTGCTTCAGCTATCCATACTGGAGGTCCACCTGCGCGATATCCTGTACTTCCAAGACTTGTTAAGTTAGTTTTTCCATCTATTTTATCAGGGCGAACAAAATGAATTGAAGGATATCCCTGAATTCCAAACTGTTGTTGTAATAAGTTATTTTGTTGTTGCAATTCTGTACTCTGTTTACTTTTATTCCTTGGGAAATCAATATCAACTAAAACAACATTGTTATTTGCCCATTCAATGAATTCAGCTTGATAAAAAACTTCTTTCTGTAATCTGATGCACCATCCACACCAATCACTTCCTGTAAAAAACAGCATAAGTGGCTTTTTCTCTTTTAGCGAAATTTGCATGGCCTTCTCTAAGTCTGTATGCCATGTTAATTTTTGAACCTGAGAAAATAATGAGCTGCTGAGAAATAATAAAGTACTAAAAAGTATAGCTTTCATAGATTGTAATTTAATGTGAAATTAATAATTAAATTCTATATTTCAAAAACCATGCAATTATTTTTAATTCTAATAAGTAAAATTTTGTGATATAAAAAGAATAAGGGATTATTTGCGATTTATACAACTTGAACTATTAAACTTACGAAAAGCAATTATCTTTTGTGTTAAATTCAAGTTATCTTTGATTAATTATAACTTATAGAACTATGAAAATATTTACTTTATCATTCTTTCTTTTTGGTGCAGCGACTTTATTTGCTCAAACACAAACTGTTCGTGGAAAGGTCTTCGATAGTGAAACAAACTTTCCTTTAATTGGTGTTAAACTGAGCATCCAAGTTAATGAAACAGATTTACTTCGTGTTTTATCCAATGCTGATGGGGAATTTGAAATCAAAAATGTGCCAATCGGAAAATATAGTTTAGAGGCAACTTATGCCTTGTATAATCCTAAATCTTCCACAATTGAAGTAGGTTCCGGACGAGAAGTTATTGTCAATGTTCCAATGGCTGAAATGATTGTATTGCAGAAAGAAGTGACTGTAACAGCAAAACGAAAAGGGGAAGTATTAAATAACATGGCGCTTCTTTCTACACAACAATTTAGTGTTTCAGAAACAAATCGTTATCCTGGTTCTAGGATGGATCCCGCTAGGATGGCTTCAAATTTTGCTGGAGTTGGAGGATCTGATGATTCCAGAAACGATATCGTGGTTCGTGGAAATTCTCCCCTTGGCGTTTTATGGCGAGTGGAAGGTGTTGATATTCCAAATCCAAATCATTTTTCAATTTCTGGAAGTTCTGGTGGACCAGTTTCTATTATCAACAACAAAATACTTGGTAACTCAGATTTTCTCATGAGTGCATATCCTGCTGAATACGGAAATAGTACTGCTGGAGTTTTTGACTTAAAATTGAGAAATGGAAACAATAAACAGTATGAATTTACCGGTCAATTTGGATTTTTAGGAACTGAGTTTTTGGCAGAGGGGCCAATGGGAAAAAAAGGTAAAGCGTCCTTCTTGGTAATGGGAAGATATTCTACTTTATCGCTCTTCGAGAAATTGGGCATAAAAATAGGAACGGATGCAGTTCCTGTTTATGGCGATGCTGCCTTTAAGTTTAATTGGGTTTTGAAAAATAATGCACAATTATCCTTTTTTGGAATTGGAGGGAAAAGTAAGATTGCAATTAAAATTTCGGATCAAAAAGAAGTGACATCAGACTTATACGGAGATGGAGACAGAGACCAGTATTTTGGAACGAGCATGTATTTTTCTGGCTTTAATTACAAGAAAACACTTGGTGAAAAAACATTTTTTAGTGCAACTATAGCTGCAGCAATGGAAGACCAACACACCAAACACGATTATTTAAAAGGAAGAAAGATTGTTGGCGAAACAATAGAAATAGATACAATCTATAATATGTTGGCTTATACCTTTAAAATAGCAAAGATTTCTGCCTATGCTGCTATCAATCACAAAATAAATACTCGTCATACGATTAAAGCTGGGGTTAATTTTGACCTTATGCAACTCGATCAAATAGATTCTGTTTTAGTTTATCTTGATACAGCTGGAGTATATAAAGTTCGTTGGAATTACACTGGTTCGGCATTACTTGCTCAGCCATTTGTGCAATGGAAATGGCGTGTAAATGAAAATATGGATGTGTCGGCTGGCTTGCATGCTCAGTATTTTTCATTGAGTAATAGCTTAAGCCCTGCTGAACCTCGAGTTGGAATGAAATATCGAATGAAAGGATCTCAATCAATTTCTGCAGGAGCAGGAATGCACAGTCAAATACAACCAATTTATACCTACACATTTGATAAATATGGAACAGGCAATTATTACAATCAAAACATGGATTTCACACGAAGTTTACATACAGTTTTAGGGTATGAAAAATTCTTTGATAAAGGTTTCAGTATTAAAACAGAAGCGTATTACCAACACCTTTATAATGTTCCTGTTGAAGTTAATGCTTCTTCTTTCTCTATGATTAATATGGGAAGTGGATTTTCAAGAATTTTTGCAGATTCATTACAGAATACAGGAACCGGCTTTAATTATGGGCTTGAACTAACTGTTCAGAAATATTTTGACAAAACTTTTTTCTTCTTGTTTTCTGGAACCTTCTACGAATCTAAGTACAAAGGAAGCGATGGAGTTCTTCGCAATACGTCCTTCAATGGAAATTATGTTGCCAATATCTTAGTGGGAAAAGAATTTAAACTAAGTAAAAATCAAGTTTTTGGCTTAGGTGGAAAATGTACAGTTGCTGGTGGAAAACGATATGGATTAGTAGATGTGGATAAAACAAATGCCGATAAGGAATTATTTTTTAAGGACTCTTTATTTAATGATTTACAATTCGCAGATTATTTCCGTATAGATTTTAAAATAAGTTGGAGAATGGACACTAAAAAAATTAGCCACGAAATAGGCCTAGACCTTGTAAATCTTTTAAATACTAAAAATTTATTAAGTTTAGCCTATGCTCCTCGCTTGGATCCAAGCGATATGTCTGAACCTACTGCTGAAAGAACACAATTGGGATTTTTGCCAATATTTTACTATAAGATAGATTTCAAAGCAAAGAAAAAAGAATAGTGAAAAATACAGATCTTGGTATTTTAATAGCAAAAAAGAACTATTCTGAAAGCAGTTTAATTCTTACCTTCTATACCGAGCTCAACGGACTTTCTAGTTTTATTTTTAAGGGTGCTAGAAAAAAGAAATTAGCTATTTTCCATTTAGGGATTTATGAGCTTACTTTTTTTAAGCGAGCGGAAAGCGAGCTTGGGATTATTAACGCAATGGATTTAGCACTTCCGCTTTCTGAAATTTATTCTAATCCACAAAAAACTATTCTCTGTTTTTTTATAGCTGATGTTTTAAAACAAACCTTAAAAGTTGAGGGTGGAGATGCACTCATATTTAAATTTCTTCGAGAAAAGATAAGCTTATTAGAAGTCCAAACAGATTTGTATACATTTCCTTTGGAATTTTTAACAGGCTTAATTGTTAATTTAGGTTATCTACCGCACTTTGAAGAAGCTAATGCCTCTTATTTTGACTTGCAAAAAGGAGTTTTTACAGCAGAAGAATCTCCTTATTCTTATTTTGTAGATGAGCAAACTGCACAACAATTAAAAACATATTTTGAAGGGAACTACGAGCAAACTTTTGAGAAAGAAACAACTAAAAAATCACTACAGCTGTTGATTGACTATTACCAAATTCATATTCCAAATTTCCGAATAGATGTTTCCTTAGGTATAATAAAAGACACCTTGTATTCTTATGCATAAAGAATTGGTTTTTGTGCGATTTTGTTCTTATTATTATGTATTTTTGTTTCTATTACCAATAAAATAAGGGGATGTTTAGCATCCCTTTTTTTATTTTTCCAATTTTTTTGCTTATATTCAAGTAATGAATTTAAAAATACAAGAAAGTTTCCTTGACCCTGCGGTTTTTACTGAGCGATTTATCAATCAAACAAATCGCAGCATTTTTTTAACGGGAAAAGCAGGAACAGGTAAAACAACTTTACTTCACAAAATTGTTTCTTCAACCCATAAAAATACGGTAATTGTTGCACCAACTGGAATTGCCGCTCTAAATGCTGGAGGAGTGACTATTCATTCTTTTTTTCAGTTGCCTTTTGGAGCATTTATTCCAGATTTTAAAACACCACAAATAGGGGTTGCTGTAAAGTCAGAAAACAAAACAACATTAAAAAGACATTTTTCAATGAATCGCCGTAGAATTTCTCTTATACGTTCATTAGAATTGTTAATTATTGATGAAGTTAGTATGCTTCGAGCAGATTTATTGGATGCAATCGATTGGACTTTGAGGGCAGTTCGTAGAATAAATTTACCCTTTGGCGGCGTGCAAGTCCTTTTTATAGGTGATCTTCATCAGTTGCCTCCGGTTGTTAAAAATGATGAGTGGGCCTTGCTGAAATTGTATTACAAAGGAATTCATTTTTTTAACGCTGTTGTTTTTGCTGAAGAGCAACCAATATATATTGAACTCGAGAAAATTTATCGCCAAGTTGACAGTATTTTTATTGAACTTTTAAATCACCTAAGAAATAATGCTATCTCAGAAGAAGATCTGACCTTAATTAATAAAAACGTACAACACAATTTACGAATTGAAGATCGTAAGGGCTATATAACTCTGACAACACACAATAACAAAGCAGATGAAATGAACCTTCGTGAACTTGAGTTTTTGAAAGAAAAATCATATTCGTATCAAGCAGAAATCACTGGAGATTTTCCAGCTCATCTTCTTCCACTGGATGCACGACTAGAATTAAAAGTTGGGGCGCAAATTATGTTTATTAAAAATGATGTTTCATTTGACAAGCAATTTTATAATGGCAAAATGGGTTTTGTTGATTCGCTTTCAAAAGATGAAATAATTGTGAACTTCCCTGAAGAGAAAAAGAAAATTGTACTAGAAAAATTTGAATGGACCAATATTAAATATTCCTTAGACGAGAAAACACAGGAGATAAAAGAAGAAGTCTTGGGTACTTTTGTCCACTATCCGATAAAATTAGCGTGGGCAATTACCATACACAAAAGTCAAGGATTAACATTTGAAAAAGCAATCTTAGATGTGGCAGATGCATTTGCACCAGGACAGGCTTATGTTGCTTTTTCTCGCTTAAGATCGCTAGAAGGACTGATTCTATTAAATCCATTAAAGCTAAATGGCATTCCAAACGACCAGCAAATGATGGCCTATTCTAACTCCAAATTTAAATTAAGTGATTTAGATGTTGCACTCCAAAAAGAAACGTTTGTGTTTTTAAAAAATAAAATTTTAGAAGCATTTGATTGGTACGACACATTTGCTTTATGGACATCCTACTCAGGTTCAATTTCAATTTTATCAGCAAAATCAGAGAAATTTAAACAAACTTCTTGGGTTAAGCGAATTAC
>JBILAB010000106.1:0-6396 GCA_044354455.1 Crocinitomicaceae bacterium
TTTATGTTGTAGACAATTCCAAGAGATTGCATAGGGCGTTTTCCAAAAAAACCTGTTTTACCGTAAATATCTATATGTTTAGAATTAATTAAAACCCCATAATTTACCGTGTCTACTTGATTTTCTTCATTGCGAAAAAAGGAAGTTTGTCCTCCCACTTTTCGGTCCCTATAAAAATTTATACCGAATTGCGCCTCCATTTTTTTCCCTTTGTATGCCCAACGATTCATAAATGCGGTATTATCGCCTGTTGGCAAATCACGGAAAGCATCTTTATTGCGATCAATATTACCATAAGTACTTGAAACATGTCCTAAAAAGCCCGTGCTCCATTTGGGATTTAGAATTATTCCTTTATTGAAATTAAATTCAGATCTACCGAAAATATTTTGATACACATTCAAGTAGATTTTTTCCATTTCTTCGGGTTTCTTTAACTCTAAATTCACAAGGCCGGCCATAGATTCATAACCGTTGACAACATTCCCGGTCCCTTTTGTGATTTGTATGGATTCTATCCATGTTCCCGACAAAGACGAGAGACCAAATGCGCTTTCTAGCCCACGTAAATAAGGGATATTTTCCATTTGTATTTGTGTGTAAACACCATCTAAACCCATCATCTGGATTTTTTTTGCGCCAGAAACAGCATCGGTGATGTTTACATCTACACTTGCATTTGTCTCAAAGGATTCCGATAAATTACAACAGGCTGCTTTTCGCAATTCTATGGCAGTTAATTCTTCAACGTGCAAAGTTTTTAGACGTGAGATAGAATGCCCATTTTTTCGGTATTCTATAAGAATTTCAGGTAATAATTTGTCTGAATAAAGGAGAATATTTAGTGCCGTGAAACGATCTTTTTTGCTTACAATGAGTGTGTCTGGGTTGTACCCAAAAGCCGAAATAACCAAGGTGTCTGGTAATTCTTTTGGTAAAACAAGCTCAAAGGTTCCGTCTTCGCGACTTACAGTCCCTGTTTTAGCTTTTAAAAGCTTGATTTTTGCGCCGTAAATTGGTTTTTTTTGACTTCCATCAGCTCCCTGAATGAGGCCTTTAATTTGTGCATTGACTATATTTGTAATACAACAAAAGGATAAAATAATTAGATAATAAGTTTTCATAAATTCGTAATTAAAAATTGAACAAAAAGATTCTTGTCCTAATTTTTAAATACGGAAAACTTGGTTTTGAATTAGAATTGTTTTTCTAGATTTCGGTGGAGGGTCTTTCCAGTTATTAATAGATAAATGGATTTCAGCTAATAAAATATTTTTAGAATGGTAAAAGATTGTAGGAATATCAAATTCGGAAATTAAAATTTTGCTAATCCCATGATTTTGGATGTATTTCTCGTCGAGCTTAACAATTTGAGTTTCATCACTGCAACAAGTATTTTTATCTTCTTCTGCTTCACAACAAGCATCTTCTTTTTCGCAACAAGCGTCAGAACTTAGATTGGAATTACAGTCGTTCGATGCTAAAAAAATAGATTTTGAAAGACCTTCTTCACGACAAGAATGGGTAAATATAGAAATGCCAACATTCCCAAAAAAAAGTAAAACCGAAAAGAAAATAAGCAGTACTTGTTTCATTAAAACAAAGTTATAGCTTTTCTTTGGTTATTCAAATTTCTTATACTAGTTGAAATAAATCGCTTACTCCAAGAACCCGAGAAATTGTAAATCCTTCAGCATATTTTGCGCCAAAAGGTCTTCCCACCGTCATCATTCTGCCTTTTAGGAAGTCAAAGAATTCTTCTCCAGAAATTGGCGTATTTGGTTCTGATGATTGAGGATCAAAAAATTGAGATTTATAAGCTTGGATAACTTTGATTTTTTCGTCTGTAAATGCACTAACATCTACTGCAATATCTGGTTGAATATAGTAATCCTGAATATAATGCAAGACCAATCTTGGACGATAAGCTTCTTGTGTTTTTCCATCAAATTGCGTTTCAATTTTTTGAAGTCCTGCCAAAAAACACGCATCAGCAACTAGTTTTCCCGCATTTCCATGATCTGGATGTCTATCTATACTACTATTTGCGAAGACAATTTCCGGTTGGTATTTTCGGATTTCAACTATTATTTTACGTTTATTCTCTTCATTGATTTCAAAGAAACCATCTTTCATATTCAGGTTATCACGAATCGAAAGAGACAATAATTCACTTGCTTTTTTAGCTTCTTCCGTTCGTAATTCTGCTGAACCTCTTGTTCCAAGTTCTCCTTTTGTTAAATCTACGATTCCAACTTTCTTTCCCTCAGAAATATATTTCAAGAGCGTTCCACCAGCTGAAATTTCAACATCATCTGGGTGAGCACCAAAAGCAAGAATATCTAATTTCATTCTTTTAGGGTTGCGTAACTTTCAATACTCGGACAAGAGCAAATCAGATTTCTATCGCCAAAAGCATTGTCCACTCTACGAACGGGAACCCAATATTTATTTTCTTTTAAATACGGAACAGGATAAACAGCTTCCTGCGGAGAATAGGGATAAGTCCAATTTTTATTAATAATGCAATCTGCTGTATGCGGTGCATTTTTCAGAAGATTATTTTCTTTATCAGCGTGCCCATTTTCAATTTCACGAATTTCATCCCGAATTTTAATCATTGCGATAATAAAACGATCTAATTCTTCTTTGTCCTCTGATTCTGTTGGCTCAATCATCAGCGTTCCAGCTACAGGAAAAGAAACAGTTGGCGCATGGAAATTAAAATCAATTAAGCGCTTGGCAATATCTGCAACTTCAACCTCAGCAGTTCGCTTAAAATCCCGACAATCCAAAATCATTTCGTGGGCTACAGTTCCATTTTTTCCGGTGTAGAGAATATCATAATGTCCTTTTAATCCAGCGGCGATATAATTTGCATTTAAGATTGCATTTTCTGTTGCTTCTCGTAAACCAATAGCTCCAAGCATTTTTATATAGCCATAAGAAATCAATAAGATGGAAGCGCTGCCATAAGGTGCTGCAGAAATCGCATGAATTGCTTTCTCTCCACCAGCTTTAATTAGTGGATTACTTGGTAAGAAAGGCGCTAAATGTGCAGCTACACCAATTGGCCCCATTCCAGGTCCACCACCACCATGGGGAATAGCAAAAGTTTTATGAAGATTTAGATGACAAACATCTGCACCAATATTTCCGGGATTTGTTAGGCCAACTTGTGCATTCATATTTGCTCCATCCATGTATACTTGCCCTCCATTTTCGTGAATTATTGCCGTTATTTCTCGGATTCCTTCTTCGAATACCCCATGAGTTGAAGGATAAGTCACCATTAATCCAGCAAGAATATCTGTGTTTTCATGAGCAACCGTTCGCAATTCTTCAATATCAATATTTCCATTTTCATCGCAACTTGTTACGATTACTTCAAAACCTGCCATAACTGCTGAAGCCGGATTTGTTCCGTGAGCAGAAGATGGTATAATTATTTTTTTTCGTTGAAAATCACCATTTGCTTCATGGAAAGCTTTGATAACCATTAATCCTGCGTATTCACCTTGAGCACCAGAATTTGGTTGTAGCGACATTGCCGCAAAGCCAGTGCAAGCGCATAGATCTTTTTCCAAGAGCCGAAACATTTCATGGTATCCGGCAGCTTGGTCAATTGGAGCAAATGGATGCATATTTGCAAACTGAGGATTTGAAATTGGAATTAATTCACTCGCAGCATTTAATTTCATTGTGCAAGACCCAAGTGGAATCATACTATGAACTAAAGATAAATCTTTATTTTCTAATCTTTTTAAATAACGCATCATCCGAGATTCTGAATGATAACTGTGAAAAATAGGATGTGAAAAAACAGCATCTGAACGCAAGAGATCTGAGGCTAAACTTGAAGTAGCAAGTGCAGTACAATTTGGAGCATTAAAAATAGATAGAATAGTATTGACATCATTTAATGTGTGCGGTTCACCAAAACTAATTGTCAGTTCAGTGTCATTTAAATAATTAAAATTTAGTCCTGCTGACTCTGCTTTTGCTCGAATTGTTTTAGTGTCAATACCTTGAATCCATATTGTGTCAAAGAAATTATCAGAGGCAATAGTAAGTCCTGCTTTCTTTAATCCATCGGAAGTTGTTGTTGCTAAAGAATGAACATATTTCGCAATTTCTTTCATTCCTTCTGGACCGTGATAGATGGCATACATACTTGCCATTACGGATAATAATGCTTGGGCAGTGCAAATATTGGAAGTTGCTTTATCGCGTTTTATATGTTGCTCACGCGTTTGTAGCGCCATTCTCAAGGCTAAATTATCGTCTATGTCTTTTGAAACGCCAATTATTCGTCCAGGCATATTTCTTTTGTAATCATCTTTTGCAGCAAAAAATGCAGCGTGAGGTCCACCGTAACCCATCGGAACTCCGAAACGCTGTGAAGAACCTAAAACAACATCTGCCCCCATTGATCCGGGTGATTTTAATACGACTAAAGAAAGAATATCTGCTGCGACAGCAACTTGGATTTCGCACTCTTTCATTTTTTGAATAATACCCTCAAGATTTGAAATCACTCCAAATTTATTTGGATATTGAAGTAAGGCACCAAAAAATAACTGATCAGGAGAAAATGTATTTGCAGCGCCAATATGTAATTCAATCCCTAAATTTTTTGCTCTACCAACAACAACATCTATTGTCTGCGGGAAAGCAGTTTCATCAATAAAGAATTTATTTTTTCCTTCTTTAACGTCGTTTCGACTTCGGGAATTAAAAAACATTAGCATAGCTTCAGCTGCAGCAGTTCCCTCGTCTAGAAGAGAAGCGTTAGCTATTTCCATTCCCGTTAACTCAATAACCATTGTCTGAAAATTCAATAAAGCTTCCAATCTTCCTTGCGAAATTTCTGCTTGATAAGGCGTATAAGCGGTGTACCATCCGGGGTTTTCTAAAACATTTCTCAGAATAACTGAAGGGACAATTGTTTCGTTGTATCCCATTCCAATGAATGATTTCATTACAACATTTTTCTTGCCTAGCTCTGCTACATGTTGTAAATATTCTTGCTCTGTTAGCGCATCTTCAACATTTAATTCGCCTGTTAGACGAATAGGAGCAGGTATAGTTTTATCAATTAGTTCTGCTAGAGAATTAACTCCAATTTTTGTAAGCATTTCCTTTTGCTCTAAAGCATTTGGACCGATATGACGTTTAGAAAAAAGATTCATTAAAATAGAATAAAAAAGATGTTACAAATATACAATTCTAATAATGAACTGTCAATTAAAAACATCTGATTTTAGAAAGTGTTTAGTGCGGAACAATTATTTTCATTGGTTCTCTTTTTAAAAAAAACAATTGAATCACTTTTTTTATTTTTCATAATGAGATAAATCACATTTTTGATTAACTTAATAAAGAAACCAATGTTGATTTGTTCAAACAAAAGATTATAAAACGCCTGGTTGATATGTACTAATAACGGAAAATATTGAACTATTAATCATGAAACTAGCCTTAAGTCAGAAGAAGTAACCTGGAATTTATAGGAAAGAAAGTGATATCGGCACTCACTTACCTTAGCCAACTAAATAATAAAAAAAGTTGCAAGTATCTTGTAAAATAGTCGAACATAAAAAATAAAAATATGAAAACTGAACAACATTTACTAGCTTTCAAAAGTTACATGCATTATCGACGGTATAGCCCGAATACAATTAAAACGTATACAGAGGCACTTGAAATCTTTTTTAGGTTTTTCCAAAACAGAGCATTGGATAGTTTAACAATTGAGGATATTATAGATTTCAATAACGATTATATTCTTAAAAAAAACTTATCGGCAAGTTATCAAAATCAAGTGATTAATGCTATTAAATTATTTTACAGAAATCGCTTTAACCGAGCAATGGAAGTAGATTTCATTCAACGCCCTCGAAGAGAGAAACGCCTACCCAACGTTTTAAGTAAAAAGGAAATAAAAGCGATTTTGGAAGCTCCAACAAACCTAAAACACCGCGCCATGATCAGTTTAATTTACGCTTGTGGTTTGCGGAGAAGTGAATTACTAAACCTAACATTAAAAGACATTCATTCGGATCGAAATTTATTGTTCATAAGGCAATCTAAAGGAAAAAAAGATCGGGTAGTTCCGATTAGTATGAAACTCATTGCAATGTTGAGAGACTATTACAAAGCTTTTAAACCTAAAACGTGGTTATTTGAAGGGCAACTAGCAGGAGAAAAATACAGTGAAAGAAGTATACAGCTTGTTTTGAATCAATCCGTATCAAAAGTAAAGATAAATAAACAAGTAAGTTTACATTGGTTGAGGCATAGTTATGCTACACATTTATTAGAATCAGGAACAGATTTACGTTATATTCAAGAATTATTAGGGCATTCCAGCTCCAAAACTACTGAAATATACAC
>JBILAB010000108.1:0-6371 GCA_044354455.1 Crocinitomicaceae bacterium
ATTGAGTAGCTCGTTGATTAGCTACATTTCCAAATGCCAATGAAGCATCTGCATCTAAACGGGCAGCGACAAAGGCCAAAGATTCTCCGGAAAGTTCTTTTTGAGCACGACGAATGGCGTCATCATACGGCCGCATATTAACAAAATAATTTTCAAACTCATCTTTCGATGGCCACGGGTAAACAGTTACCTCTGGTAGGTTTAATGTATCTTTTTGGAGCATGTGAATAATGCTGTATCTATTTTCTGTAAGTGAATCTGGAACAACGAATACGGATGTTTTATAGGCGAAATTTG
Source organism: Crocinitomicaceae bacterium (assembly GCA_044354455.1). Classification (GTDB taxonomy): domain Bacteria; phylum Bacteroidota; class Bacteroidia; order Flavobacteriales_D; family Crocinitomicaceae; genus UBA952. The sequence continues at coordinate 298 of JBILAB010000108.1, forward strand.
AAAAATAAATAGTATCGCCAGGAAAGGAAACCATCGTAAAAAATCCATAATAGTCAGCAATAACACCTTTTCGAATTGATTTATTAAAAACAGTAACATAAGACATTGGATTTAAATCTTCTTCAGAAACAACAACTCCCGATAATTGAAGCATTTTACTAGTGTCTATATCAAATCTTTGCGCAATAAAAGAAAATGAATTTAACAGAAGAAAAAGAAACAAAAGTTTTTTCATGCTTTATAAAACTACCACAAGATTACTAAATTAATTCAAGAGGTTTTTGAAATAACGAATAATTAACATTTTTATGCGTTTCTATTCACCTATTTATAGGAATTTATGCTTATTTTTGCATGAATTTATTATTATGAGTTCTACACATCAATCGGATTTAAAATTAATTGCAGAAGGCCTAACATATGATGATGTTTTGCTTTTACCGGCATATTCTGAAGTTCTACCGCGTGATGTTCAATTAAAAAGTAAATTCTCTAGAAATATTGATGTTAATACACCAATTTGTTCCTCAGCAATGGATACCGTTACGGAATTTGAATTGGCTATTGCTATTGCTCAACAAGGAGGCATTGGTGTAATTCACAAAAACATGACCATTGAGTCGCAAGCTCAAAATGTTCGAAAAGTAAAACGATCAGAAAGCGGAATGATTTTGGATCCAATAACAATTTCTGAAAAAGCAATTGTAAACGATGCTTTATCCTTGATGCGAGAGCATGGAATTGGAGGTATTTTAGTTGTCGATTCAAATCGCATTCTTAAAGGAATAGTTACAAATCGAGATTTAAGATTTGAAAAGAATTTAGAGCGCCCAATTTCTGAAGTTATGACTTCCGAAAATCTTATTACAACATCTGCAGGAACAACTTCAGCAAGTGCTGAGGAAATCCTTCAAGCATCAAGAATTGAAAAATTACCTGTCGTTGATTCCAATAATCGATTAATCGGTTTAATAACCTACCGCGATATTATCAAAGTTAAAGAACATCCACTTTCATGCAAGGATTCTCTAGGAAGATTGAGAGTTGCAGCAGCAGTTGGTGTTACATCAGACACTCTTGATCGCGTAAAAGCATTAGTAGAAGCGGGTGTTGACGCTGTAGTAATAGATACAGCTCACGGTCATACAAAAGGAGTTGCCGAAAAATTAAAAGAAGTCAAAGCGCTTTATCCTAACTTAGATGTTGTAGTAGGAAACATTGCTACTGCAGATGCTGCTAAATTTTTGGTAGCAGCTGGAGCAGATGCCGTTAAAGTGGGTATTGGTCCGGGTTCAATTTGTACAACACGAGTTATTGCAGGTGTTGGTGTTCCACAATTAACTGCAATAAATGACGTAGCAAAAGCAATTGAAGGATCTGGTGTACCAGTTATAGCTGACGGAGGTGTTCGTTACACTGGAGATGTTGTAAAAGCAATTGCAGCAGGAGCAGATTCTGTTATGCTAGGATCTATGTTTGCTGGAGTAACAGAATCTCCAGGGGAAACAATTATCTTTGAAGGTAGAAAATTTAAAGCATACAGAGGCATGGGATCTATTGAAGCGATGCAAAAAGGATCTAAAGATCGTTATTTTCAGGATGCCGAGGACGATGTAAAAAAATTAGTACCCGAAGGAATTTCTGGACGTGTTCCATTTAAGGGAAATCTAGAAGAAGTTATGTTTCAAATTATTGGAGGACTCAGGGCAGGAATGGGTTATTGCGGAGCGGCGACAATTGAAAGATTACACAGTGCACAATTTATGCGCATTACTTCTGCTGGAGTCAAAGAATCACACCCTCACGATGTAACAATTACTAGGGAAGCTCCAAATTATAGTATTAAATAAACTCAATAAACAAAATTAACTAAAGTAATGAAAAAAGTATTTTATAGTATTTGTATTTTATCAATTTCACAGTTTGGATTTAGTCAAAAAGAACCAGTTGTAATGGATATAAATGGTGAAAAAGTAACAAAAAGTGAATTTCTACAGATTTACCTTAAGAATAATAATGATCCTAAATATGATAAAACATCTTTGGATGATTATTTAGAATTATTTAAAAAGTTTAAACTAAAAGTTGCTGAAGCAGAAGCTTTGGGTTATGACACTATTCCAAAATTAAAAAAAGAATTAGAGGGATATAGAAAGCAATTAGCAAATCCCTATTTAATTGATTCTGCTTCTAATAATTCACTTGTTTTAGAGGCTTATGAGCGCTTTAAAACTGAAGTTCGAGCATCTCACATACTTTTACGTCTTGATCCCAATGCACTTCCAAAAGATACTTTAGATGCTTACAATAGAATAATGGCATTGAAAAAACGAATTGAAAAAGGAGAAGATTTTGCATCTGTCGCCAAAATGAAAAATGGCTCTGAAGACCCATCAGCAGTTAATAATGGTGGTGATTTAGGTTATTTTACAGCATTTCAAATGGTTTATAGTTTTGAAGAGATGGCGTATACAACACCAATTGGTTCAATTTCCGATCCATTTAGAACGCGATTCGGCTACCATATTTTAAAGGTTACAGATAAGCGTCCTTCAAGAGGCACAATTAAAGTTGCTCATATTATGGTTGCAGCTGGAAAAGATATCTCAAAAGAAACGAGTGAAGCAGCTGAAAAAAAGATCAATGAATTGTATGAGAAATTACAAAAAGGAGAAAAATGGGAGGATTTGGTAACTCTTCATTCAGATGACGCGAATTCAGTTAAGAAAGCTGGAGAATTACCTGCATTTGGTTCAGGTACTACACAAAGAATGGTTCCAGCATTTGAAGAAGCAGCATTTTCATTGAAAAAAGATGGTGATTATAGTAGGCCAATAAAAACTGATTATGGCTTTCATATTATCAAGCGACTTGAACTAAAAGATGTTCAATCTTTTGAAACAGTTAAAAAGGAATTGCAAGCTAAAGTAAACAAAGATGAACGATCAAAGAAAACGCAAGATTCTTTTGTTCTAAAATTAAAGAAATCGTACAATTATACATTTAGTGGCAACCAAAACTTAAAATGGTTCATTCAAAATATAGATTCTACTTATTATTTAGGGAAATGGGATGCGACGAAGCTGAATACAAATAGGGTGCTTTTTAAAATTGGTGGTAAAAGCTATAAGCAAAAAGATTTCGTAAATTATCTGCAGTTAAATTTTAAAGGACTCAGAAGAGAAGATGCTAGTAAGCTAATTGCTAATCAATATAAGAATTTTGAAAAAGCATCAATCTTAGAATTTGAAGAATCTAAGTTGTCTGATAAATACCCAGAGTACAAAGCATTGGTGAAAGAATACCACGATGGAATTATTTTATATGAAATCATGTCAGATAAAGTTTGGAATAAGGCTGTAAAAGATACTACAGGATTAAAAAAGTATTTTGAGTCAAACCGTTCAAAATATACTTGGTCTGATAGAATTGATGCTACTATTTATGAATGTCTTAATAAACAAATTGCTGAATCAGTAAATAAAATGATTAAAAATGATACGATTAATTCTAAACATGTTCTTGATCTTATAAATAAAGATTCTGAGTTAAATCTTAAAGTAAAGATGAATAAGTTTGAAACAAATCAAGTATCGTATTTAAAAAATCGTTCTTTTAACTTGGGTGTAAATCCTATATTTGAATTTGAAGGTAAATATTATGCTATTAAAGTTAGTGATATGATAAAGCCAATTAACAAAGAATTTTCTGAAGCTAAAGGTACGGTAACATCTGATTATCAGAATTTTTTAGAAAAGTCATGGATGGATGAATTAATAAAAAAATATCCTATTAAAATTTATTCAGAGGTGCTTTACAAAATTGGAGAAAAATAAAATATGAAAGGTATTTCTGCTTTCTTTTTTTTTAGCTCAAGTATTTTATTTTCGCAAGAAACAGGAATAGTTGTCGATAAAATAGTTGCTCAAATTGGAGATCAAATTATTTTAAAGTCTGATGTTGAAACACAAAAACAACAAGCGCTTCAAGAAGGAGCAAATGCACTTAAGATTAATTCTTGTGAGATTTTAGAGCAGCTAATGACAAGTCAACTTCTTTTAGATCAAGCGCTTTTAGATAGTATTGTAGTTTCAGATGAGCAAGTTGATGCTGAAATGGAGAATCGCTTACGTTTATTGGATGAAAAATTCAAAGGACGAGAAAAATTGGAAGCTTTTTACGGAGAAACAACAAATCAAATTAAAGAAAAATTCCGCATTCAAATTCGAAATAAAATTCTTTCTCAAGAAATGGAACGAAAACTCGTTCAAAGTGTAAGTGTAACACCAAAAGATGTAAATAAATTTTTCAAATCAATTCCTACTGATAGTATTCCATATATAAATATGAAATTAAGTTTTCAGCAAATAGTCCATTATCCTAAAATTACCAAGGAGGATAAAAAACGTGCATACGATATTTTATCAGATGTTCGTACTGCTATTGTAGATAATGGTAAAAGTTTTGAGACGCAAGCGCGGATTGTTTCAGACGATCCAGGAAGTGCTTCAAAAGGAGGTAAAATTGAAGCTTCTGCTGGCATGATGGTACCGCAATTTGAATCTACTGTTTTTCAATTAAAGGTTGGAGAAATTAGTAATATTATTGAAACTCCTTATGGTTATCACATTATAAAGTTGATTTCTCGCAAAGGACAAGACTATTCATGTTTACATATTTTAAAAATCGCTGAATACAGTCCAGACGCAATTGTTAAGGCCTCAAATATTATGGATACTTGTCATCAGTTACTAAAAGAAAATAAAATTACATGGAATGATGCTGTCCTTCGGTTTTCAAATGATGAATTAACTAAACAAAACCAGGGGATTATTACTAATCCAATAACAGGAGATCAAACCTGGGATATGGAAGATTTAAATCAAGTAGACCAACAAATTTATATTCTTACCGATGCAATGGAAAAAGGAGATTACACCAAACCAAATCTTTACATTGATATTTATGAAAGAAAGCAAGGGTTTAGAATTGTGCGATTGGCTGAAAGATACCTTCCTCATGTTGCAAATATGGATGATGATTATTCTTTGATAAAACGAGCAGCAGAAAATGATAAAAAGCAAAAAACCATTCAAAATTGGGTAAAATCAAAAATTGGAAATGCATACATTCGAATTGATGATGAATATAAAAATTGTAATTTTTCAAATAATTGGATTTTAAAATAAAAAATATGTCAGATAAAGAAGCAGTAGATCAACTTGTTCTACATTACAAAGAATTAAAAGAAGAAATCCACAAAGTAATAATTGGACAAGATGAAGTTGTTGATCAAGTTTTAATTTCTATTTTTTCTCGAGCTCATTGTTTATTAGTCGGAGTTCCTGGATTGGCGAAAACATTGCTAGTCAATACTATTGCTGAAACTTTAGGCTTATCTTTTAATCGTATTCAATTTACTCCCGATTTAATGCCTTCAGATATTGTGGGTTCAGAAATTTTAGACGAATCCAAGCAGTTTAAATTTATAAAAGGACCGCTGTTTTCAAATGTAATTCTTGCTGATGAAATAAATCGTACTCCACCAAAAACACAATCTGCTTTGTTAGAAGCAATGCAAGAAAGAAGGGTTACAACTGCTGGAAAAACATTTGATTTGCCAGCTCCATTTTTTGTCCTTGCCACACAAAATCCTATTGAGCAGGAGGGAACCTATCCTCTTCCTGAAGCACAATTAGACCGCTTTATGTTTAATGTCTGGGTAGATTACCCATCTTATATTGAAGAATTAGCTATTGTTAAGTCAACTACTTCAGACAATAAAGTAACATTGAAAAAAGTCCTTTCAGGAGAACAAATTATGGAGTATCAAGATTTAATCCGTAGAATTCCAGTTGCTGATAACGTTTTAGAATATGCTGTTCAATTGGCAACTAAAACAAGAATAGGCAATCCAAATGCTCCTAAAATTACTACTGATTTTATTACTTGGGGGGCAGGTCCAAGAGCATCTCAATATTTAATTATTGGAGCAAAATGCCATGCTGCTCTTCGTGGTCGTTATTCTCCGGATATTGATGATGTTAAAACAGTTGCTAAAGCAATTTTACGCC
>JBILAB010000109.1:0-6361 GCA_044354455.1 Crocinitomicaceae bacterium
GTAAATGATGCTTTGGCTTGAGAGGTACATTTGATGTAGAATAATTTGCGGGATTACCATTTGCATCAGCATACACTCGAAACATAGAAAAATCTCCGGTATGTCTTGGCCACTCCCAATTGTCTGTGTCGCCACCAAATTTCCCTACACTATTTGGGGGTGTTCCTACCAAACGAACATCTTTAAAATCTTCATAAACAAAATAATAATATTCATTTCCTTGAAAAAATGGACGAACACTAACAGTATATTTACCTCCGCCATTATTTTCATTTTCTATGATTGAAATCTCTTCTTTTATAAGAATTTCGCGTTCAGATTCTGACATAGAGTCATTTAACTTGCCTAAAATTCGTTTAGTTACATCATCCATTCTCACAAAAAAGCGAACGAATAATGAGCTTGGTTTTAACTCATCTGCTCTTGTTGCAGCCCAATATCCATTTGTTAAATAATCTTTCTCTGGAGTTGAAAGTTCAGCAATTGCATCAAATCCACAGTGGTGATTCGTCAATACTAAGCCATCTTTGGAAATTAACTCTGCGGTACAACCACCATTAAATTGAACTATTGCATCTTTTAAGCTTGAATTATTTATACTGTATATTTCCTCTGCTGTTAACTGAAGTCCCATTTTTTGCATGTCGCGGTGATTCAATCTTTCAATAAACATTAAGAACCACATTCCTTCATCTGCTCTTACAAAAAAGCCAAGGAATAAAGAAATAGCTACAAGTGTACTTTTTAATCTAGTCATAATTTTAAGTTTTTTGATTTTTGAATTGCTAAAATAGCAATAAAAAAAGAATTTAAAGCTATTTTTACAGCAATGAAAATTTACATTTCTCTATTTCTTGGATTATTTTATTGTGCTGACTTTTGCTACTCGCAGTTAGACTTAAAAGAAATCATGAAGGGACCGGACTTTGTTGGATATCTACCTGAAAATCCTTACTGGTCATACGATGGAACAAAAATTTATTTTGATTACAGAGCGGAAAGTGATCGTGGTACTTCTTTGCATCAATTTGACCTTAAATCTAAGACGATTCAAAAGCTAGATTCAATAGCTAAGGTTCAAACAATTGCTTATGATTTGAGTCAAGATGCTTACAATCTTTTGTATTTTGAAAGAGACAACACCCTTGCTTCAGTTGATAAGATGAATAAGCAAATTTCTTTGTGTTATCAGGGAATGCAAGATATTCAGAATATACAGCGATTAAATGATGAAAATAAACTTGTTTTTCAACAAGGGATTAATCTCTTTGAATGGCAGAATAAGGATGGAAAATCATCAATGCGACAATTAACAAATTTCATCTTGGGAGAAAAAAAAGATGAGAAAATAGATTCTAACTTTTTATTCAAGCAACAGGAAGAGTTATTTGAGTTTTTTAAAGATAAAGATAAAAATAAGGCCTGGAAAAAAACTCAGGGAGAATTTCAGTTGTTTCCTCGACCGCACTTAAATTATTTAGGGCTTTCTACGTTATCAAGTGTTCAGATAAATCCAAGTGGAAAATTTATTGCTTTAATTATGCGTAGTGAAGAACTTGAAAAAGAAACTTTAGTTCCTGAATTTATAACACGTGATGGAAAGGTTAAAACATCAAATGCTCGTGCTAAAGTTAGTAAAAATGAGCCCAATCAACGCTTATATATTCTGTCTTTAAACTCAGCAGATTCATTGGTATCAATAGATTTATCTGGATTGACAGATATTCGAAAAAAACCAAGTTATATGGACACATTGACTTCCTCACTCTATCAAAAAGATAGGAATTTGTTTATTCACCCATTGAAATTCTCCAAAACGAGTAATTTGGCTTTGTGTGATATTCGCAGTGCTGACAACAAGGATCGTTGGATTGTATTAGTTGATTTAGAAAAATTAACTATTAAAGAATTGAATCACCAACATGATGATGCATGGATTGGTGGGCCAGGAATATCTTCTTGGAATGAAGAAGTTGCTGTTTTAGATTGGTTAGAAGATGGAAAGTCATTTTATTTTCAATCAGAAGAAACAGGGTATTCTCATCTTTATTCTTTTGATATAGAAACAGGAACTAAAAAAGCAATAAGTTCCGGGAATTTTGAAATACACCAAGTACAACTTTCAAAAGATAAAAAGCGCTTTTTTATTACAGCAAACAAAACTCATCCTGGAAACCGCGATTTTTATCACTTGGATGCAAAAAGTTTAGCTTGGACAACAATTCTAAATGTAGATGGATTTCACGATGTTCAAGTTTCACCTGATGAAAAATCTTTATTAATTCGTTATTCTAATTCAAATACTCCGTGGGAATTATATCTTGCTAGTAATTCTCCAAATACAAAAATGATGCAGCTAACGCATTCTACTTCCTCAAAATTCCAGTCTTATTCTTGGCGGAAACCTCCAGTTATTCAATTCAAAGCAAGCGATGGTGTTGCAGTTGCGGCTCGAATATATGATCCAAAGGCAGAAATTAAAAATGGTGCGGCTGTATTATTTGTTCATGGAGCAGGATATTTACAAAATGCGCATAACTATTGGAGTAATTATTACCGAGAATATATGTTCCATAACTTACTCTGCGATCTAGGGTATACTGTTTTAGATGTTGATTATCGAGCAAGTGAAGGCTATGGACGAGATTATCGTACCGCAATTTATCGTTTTATGGGGGGCAGAGATTTAGAAGATTTCATTGACGCCAAAGATTTTTTGGTAAAACAGCATGGAATTGATTCTGATCGCGTGGGAATTTATGGAGGTTCTTATGGTGGATTTATAAGTTTAATGGGCTTACTCACAAAACCAAATGAATTTAACTGCGCTGCTGCTTTGCGTTCTGTTACGGACTGGGCGCATTATAACCACGAATACACTAGTAATATTCTTAATTATCCAGAAACAGATCCAGATGCTTATCGCAAAAGTTCTCCTATTTATTTTGCTGAGAATTTAAGTAAACCTCTCATAATGCTTCACGGAATGGTTGATGATAACGTGCAGTTTCAAGATGTTGTTCGCTTAAGTCAGCGATTTATTGAGCTTGGGAAGAAAGATTGGGATTTGGCAGTTTATCCTGTTGAAGCCCACGGTTTTAGAGAAGCATCTTCTTGGTATGATGAATATAGAAGAATATTTGAGTTATTTGAAAAGAATTTAATAAAGTAAAATGTTAACTATTAGAGAATTAACAGGCAAGCAAGAAATGATGTGTCACATCACTGTGCTTAATGCTATTTATCCCAGTTTAACGGTTGAAGAATACGATCGTGAGTTAGATCAAATGTTACAACATAATTATGGTCAAGTTGCTGTATTTGACGATGAAATTTGTATTGGCATTAGTGGATTCTGGATTGGAACAAAATTATGGTGCGGGAAATACTTGGAATTAGATAATATTGTTGTTCTAGAAAAATACAGAAGTAAAGGCGTTGGAAAATTACTTTTTGACTTTCTTCACAAAAAAGCTGTGGAAAACGATTGTACAATGTTATCTTTAGATTCTTATACGCATAATTTTAAAGCACATAAATTCTTTTACAATCAAGGATTTAGTCCAAAAGGTTTTCATTTTATTAGTATATTAAAACCTAATAAAGTCAGGTAAGCTTTAATCAATTAAATTTCAAATGTTACAGTAACATAACTGTCAACTATTTATAAAATATAGATGAAACTTATTTTAATATCATTTTTATTAATCCCGTTTTTTTCTTTTACACAACAAATCATAGAAGTTCAAAATAAAGCGGATTATCCCTTCTTACTTTCTTTGCCAGAACAAGCTGTTTTAGATAGTATGCCGCCGATTTTAATTTTTCTTCACGGAAGAAGCTTGTCCGGCAACAACTTAAATTTAGTTAGAAAATATGGTATTATTGATGCAATCGAAAGCGGTCGGAAAATTCCTGCTATCGTTATTGCTCCGCAAGTGAATTCTGGAAGTTCTTGGGAACCATCAAAAATTTTAAGTGTATTGGAATATGTTCAAGAATATTATAAAACAGATACAAATAGAGTTTATGTAGCAGGGATGAGTCTAGGAGCTTATGGAACAACTTATTTTGCTGGAACCTATCCTGAAAAAATCGCGGCGGCTGTAGCTCTTTGTGGTGGAGGTAATTTATCTGATGCTTGTAGTCTAACAAAAACAAATATTTGGATTCAACACGGGAAACTCGATAAAGCAGTAAAACACAGTGAATCTGAAAAAATGTATGAAGCAATAAAAGCCTGTGATTCTGATGCAATTTGTTATTTCACTTCATATCCAAATGCAGATCATGGTGATTTAGCATCTGAATTTTACCGCGATGAAATTTATGATTGGATGTTTCAATTTGCCTTGAATCAAGATTCAAAAAAAATGGATCAGTTAAAAATCGAATCGTCAAAAATATATTCAAAAAGTGGAGTAGATTATGGTAATGCATTGAATAAAACTTTAAAATCAAACGCTAATGAAGATTTTGATGAAGAGTTAAATCTTACATCTTCAATTATTAAAAACGATAAGACTCTGACATATGTAGTAAAAAAGGGAGATACTTTATATCAAATAGCAAAAAAACATGCTACAACAGTAGAAGAAATTCAACTTTTAAATAAATTAACAACTACAACGATTCAAATAAATCAGATTTTAAAAATAAAATAAGTTTTTTACTTCTTTATCGCTTTCATTTTTAAAATACTCCCATTTGTACTTGAGAAATAAATAAAGTCATCCTGCGCAAAGATTCCAAAACAATTGTTAGTAGCAAGTGTAATCCATGTTTTACCATTATCTTTCGAGTAATCTATACCATTTGTGCCACAGCAATAAGTTATTCCTTTGTAATAACAAACACAAGAACGATAACCATTTGCTTCTTGTTTGGGTTTCTTCCATGTTTTCCCACCATTTTTAGTATAAAAACTGGTGTTTTGTTTCTCGTTTGGCTGTGTGTAATCGCCACCAACAACAATTCCATTCTTTCCGTCAATCATAGCAAGTGAATAAGGACCAGAAGATTCTGAAGATGGAAAAGGCAGGGGACTTATCGTCCAGGAAATCCCCTTGTCTGAACTTCTAAAAAAGCGAGCTTGCTTACCTCCGCTTACAAAAATGAACTCACCATTACTAATTTTTACAGTGGTTCCACTTGCAGCAAAAGCAGCTTCTCCATCAATTGCAGGAATTTTTGTTAAACAGGATTTCCAACTTAATCCATTATCTTCAGAATAAAACAAGGAGAAAAAACCATCATATGGATCTCCCATTAGAAAGCCTAAGTTATTTTCAAAATCCATTCCATCGAGAAATAGTGTTTTGTTAGAATCAGAAGAAGTGTAATAGGGCTCTTGCTTTAAAACTCCATTACTGTCAATTTTAATCAAGGAAGCGAAGTCTCCAGTTTGCATTAAGATAATTCCATTTTTATCGCAATGAATATCACGAATTTCAGGAAACATGCGATTCAGGAAGTAAGGTTTTGCTATACTTGAATCGTTTAATGGAAATACGAATAACTGACCATTGTTTGTTCCTATAAAAAGCTGTTTATTGTAAATAGTTAATGCACGAGAATGAATCGGATCTTTTGAATACTGAATTAGCTCAAATTCTTGTGAGAGAAGTAAAACTGGAAAAAGGAATATAAAAAGTAGGATTTTCATCTTATTTATTTAGCCTGAGAACGGAATCGCTTTTCGAACTGCTCTTTTTGCTGTTCTTTTAAGATTTCTAAATTCTCTGGAATAGCTCTTTTCCATCGTTTATGTGACCACAGCCAATGACTTGGATTAAGTAGAATATCTTTCTCTAAAAGAGTAGTGTAAGCACTTGTTAAATATCCGTAATCTAATGTTTTAGGTTTATCTGATAAAAGTTTCAGTTCAAGTGAATAACATCCTCTTTTTACTTTGTGGATTGTAAAGTAAACAACTGCTAAATCAAATTCATTTGCCATAAATTCAGTTCCAAATGAAACAGGTGTTTTTTGATTTAGGAAATCAGTCCAATAGCTTTTAGTTGAATCTCCCGGTGCTTGATCAGATAAAGTTAGTACAGCAAAAGGTTTTTTAGTGTAATTCATCAATTCAGACTTATAGTTTTTAGAATGAATTACGCTCATTCCAAACCTGGATCTTCGTTCCATTAATTTTTTATCCCAAAATTGATTTGTAAGTGGCATTCCAATTCCAAAGGCTTTGTGAGGAATTAAAAAACTTTGAGCAGTAATAAGCCATTCCCAATTATTAAAATGTCCAGAAACAAGTATTACATTTTTGTTTTTCTCGAATAAATCCTTCATTATTTCGGGATTCTGAAGAATCATGCGTTTTTCAAGCTCCACTTTTGAGATACTTAAA
>JBILAB010000009.1:0-24290 GCA_044354455.1 Crocinitomicaceae bacterium
TTTTCATCAATTAAAATATGCTGGGGTTTAAAATACCTTAGAAGCTTAAAAACAAATTTTTGGAAATCTATATTTTTTGAATCATTCGGGTGAAACTCAGCTTTAATAATACTAGTCCTTATTCCATTTTCTATTAAATCGTATATAAAAGGAGAATGAATTCCATGTCTACCACTAGCTTTCCACTTATATTTAATAAATTCAACAAATCTATTCACACTACAAAGAAACAATTTCCGTTAGTAAAATATATGAAATTAAATGAAGATTTTAAAATTGAAGATCAGAGAAGACGTTTTTTTTCTCCTAAGCCATTTTTAGCGCTTGTTGCGCCCTGTAAGATTAACGAAGGAATTTCTCGTTTTTTACCCGAGGAGATGGCGGAATTTTCCACTGTTTTTACTTCAGCTAAAAAATCAACTTGTTTCTTTATACCCGCATCTGGTTCTGGATCAAGAATGTTTGATTTTTTATACGAGTATTTAGAAAATCCGAACGATGAAAATTTTAAAAAAGCATTATTTCTATTTAATAATATAGCTTCATTTGCTTTTTTTGATGAGTTATCTTTAGAAATAAAAGAAAAAATTAAGAATCTGGATATTTCCATTAAGGATTTCATTCATTATATTTTAGAAGAAACAGGAAAAAATTATGGTGATCTTCCAAAAGCACTTTTTCCTTTTCATCGCTTGGATGACAAAAATCTTAATCCATTTCAAGAACATATATTACAGGGAAAATTAATTTCTGAGGAAATAAGCTATCATTTTACAATTCAAAAGAAATTCGAGAATTTACTTAAGTCTTTTATTGAGGAGATAGAAACGAAATCTAAAAGTTCGGTTTCTATAAATTTCTCTGAGCAAAATCCAAATACGGATTCGTATGTTTTTTCTAGTAATGGAGATTTAGTATTCGGTTCTTCAAATAAACCTTTGATGCGACCTGGTGGTCATGGTTCTTTGTTGGAAAATCTTCAAACTCTTTATTCGGATTTGATTTTCGTTAAAAATATTGATAATGTTCAGCACTTCACAAAATGTAAAAATTCGAATGAGGTTTGGTCTTTCTTGGCAGGTCTTTCAATTGAAATAAAGTCGGAGATTCACAAGTTGACTTCAAATCCAAGCAAGGATGATCTTTCTTTGTTTAATTCCCGTTTTAACTTGTATACAGAATCAGAAATAAATGCTAGTTCATCCGTGGAGTCCATTCTATTGTTGCTTAAACGTCCCCTACGAATCTGTGGAATGGTCAGAAATGAAGGTCAAAATGGAGGAGGTCCTTTTTTTGTCTCAAAAAATGGCATAATTCAAAAGCAAATTATAGAAAAAGCACAAGTAGATTTAGCAGGTGAGCAAGCGGCTATTTTTTTTGAAAGCACCCATTTTAATCCCGTTATGATGGTTTTAGACATCAAAAATGAACAGGGTGAAATCTATGATTTATTTACATTTAATGACGATGAGCAGTTCTTGAAAGTGGAGAAAAATCATGCTGGAAAAGATGTGGTTTTTATAGAATTGCCAGGGCTTTGGAATGGAGGAATGGCAAATTGGAATACTTTATTTGTTGAGATTGGAAATGAAGTTTTTAGCCCCGTAAAAACAGTATTGGATTTAATTAATCCTAGTCACTTATCAATGGACTAGATTTTAAAGTCAGGATTCCCAATTTTATTTTAATCTTGACCTAGGAATTCATAGTAGTAATATTCGATTTTTCAGTTAAGCTTCGCTCTTTCTTTGTAAATTTGAAAAAAAATATTCCAAAAATGAATGTCCCTGTTACGATTTACACAGAAATGACGCCAAATCCATCAACAATGAAGTTTGTGGCAAACAAATACCTTCTAATTTCTGGAGATTCTGCAGAGTTTACCTCGCGAAAAGAAGCCAAAGGATTTTCTCCGCTTGCAGAAGCACTTTTTGATTTTCCCTTTGTAAAAAATGTGTTCATTGCAGCAAATTTCATCACGATTACTAAAACTGATAATGTTCCTTGGGATTTTATCACAATGGAATTAAGAGAATTCATAAAAGAATGGATTTCAAATTCCAAAGATGTTTTAATTCAAATGCCTGCTCCAAAAGTGCAGGTTACTGAAGGTTCTGATGAAAGTCCTATTGAATTCAATGCGAGTGATTTTGACGATCCCATAAAAGCACTTTTAGATCAGTATGTTCGTCCAGCGGTTGAAAATGATGGGGGAGCAATAGATTTTCTTGGTTTTCAAGATGGAAAAGTAACAGTTCTATTAAAAGGTTCATGTGCTGGTTGTCCTTCATCAACTGCAACTTTAAAGGGCGGAATTGAAAATTTATTGAAGCAACACCTTCCAGAAGTGTTAGAGGTTGTGGCTATAAATGGCTAATTGTTGTAACTCTTTTTCTAAAAGTTTATGATATTTTCATTTTTATGATAAATCTCTTGCTTTAACTCATAAATTTTATCTACATTTATATTAAACAAGTTCCTATCGAATTTTGTTGTTACACCAATGGAAGAGTACATTACAATTAATTCTAAAGAAAGTCAAAATATAGATTTAAAAGCTTCGCTTAGAAAGTATTTTGGTTTCGATACTTTTAAAGGTGAGCAGAAAATAATTATTGATAACGTTTTAAGTGGCAGAAACAGTTTTGTCATCATGCCAACAGGTGGCGGCAAGTCGATGTGTTATCAGTTACCAGCATTGTTATTACAAGGAACAGCCATCATTGTTTCTCCTTTGATTGCCTTGATGAAAAATCAAGTAGATGCTATCCGAAATGTAAGTGATGAAGAAAGTATAGCACATTTCATGAATTCTTCGCTATCAAAATCAGAACTCCAGCAAGTTCGAAACGATATAACAGCTGGTAAAACAAAAATGCTATATGTTGCCCCTGAATCATTAACTAAGAAAGAAAATATTGAGTTTTTAACCTCTGTCAACGTTTCTTTTTTCGCCATAGATGAAGCGCACTGCATTTCTGAGTGGGGCCATGATTTTCGACCAGAATACAGAAGATTAAGAGAAATTTTCGAGAAAATATCAAATGTTCCAATTATTGCTTTAACAGCCACTGCCACGCCAAAAGTTCAATATGATATTCAGAAGAATTTAAACATGTTGGATGCGGATGTTTTTAAATCTTCTTTCAATCGCGATAATTTGTTCTATGAAATACGACCTAAGCGAGAGGTTGAGAAAGAAATAATAAAATTCATACGCAAGCACAAAGGTAAAAGTGGAATTATTTATTGTCTTAGTAGAAAGAAAGTAGAAGAAATCGCTGAATTACTTCAGGTGAATGGAATCAATGCCTTGCCTTATCACGCTGGGTTAGATGCTCATACACGTGGGAAACATCAAGATATGTTCCTCATGGAAGATATCGAGGTGATAGTTGCAACGATTGCCTTTGGAATGGGGATTGATAAACCCGATGTTCGTTTTGTTATCCACCACGATATTCCAAAATCATTAGAAAGTTATTACCAAGAAACTGGTCGTGCAGGAAGAGACGGTGGAGAAGGGGAGTGCTTGGCTTTTTATAGCTATAAAGACATTGAGAAACTAGAGAAATTCCTTCAAGGAAAACTCGCTGCAGAGCAGGAAATTGGCAGGCAGCTCTTGAATGAAATTGTTTCATATTCTGAAACATCCGTATGTAGGAGAAAATTTATCTTGCATTATTTTGGTGAGTATTTCGATGAAAATGGCTGTAACAAAAATTGTGATAATTGTAAAAATCCACGAGAACGGACAGAGGGGCAGACATTTGTATTAATGCTTTTAAATGCTATATCTTTACTCGAAGAGACACAGAAAGCAAAACATTACTGTGCTTTTTTATCTGGCCATGTTACAGCAGATATTAAACAATACAAGCACGATTTATTTCCAAGCTTTGGAGTTGGGAAAGAGAAAGATGAGCATTTTTGGAATGCCGTAATTAGACAAGTTTGTGTTGGGGGTCTTGTAAGCAAGGAAATCGATACATTTGGTACGCTGAAATTGACAGACCAAGGAAAAGAATTCATTAAAAACCCAAAATCCTTTCAATTAATTAAGCAGCATGATTTTTCAAATACTGATGACGATGACACAGTTATTGAAGTAGGAGGGAAAGGAGGAGCCTTTGATGAAACTTTATATTCTTTACTTGTTGATATGCGAAAATCCCTATCAAAGGAGAAGGGAATTCCCCCATTTGTTATCTTTCAAGAACCTTCACTAAAAGATATGTGTTTTCAGTATCCAATTACAGTTGAGGAGCTGACAAATATACAAGGTGTTGGTACAGGAAAAGCCCAGCGTTATGGTGAACCATTTGTTGCCTTGATTGCAAATTATGTTGAAGACAATGAAATTGAACGGCCACAAGACATGGTTGTAAAAACGCTTGTTAACAAATCAGTTCTTAAGGTACAATTAATTCAAAATATTGACCGTAAACTTCCATTGGAGGATATTGCAGATTCTCAAGGAAAAAGTTTTGGTGAATTGTTAGACGAAATTGAGTCAATTGTTAATTCTGGAACTCGTGTAAACATCAATTATTACATTAATACTTTATTGGAGAGTACTGATCAAAACGAAGTTTTTGAGTATTTCACGGAGTCGGAAACAGATGATATAGAGGCGGCCTACAAAGAATTTGACGGTGTTTACACAGAAGAGGAATTACGTCTGATACGTATTCGTTTTATGAGTGAACTTGCTAACTAATTCACTTCCTTTAGTAGTTCTTCAATTGAATTTCTAGAAACTGCATGGTATTGATTTTTTGAATTCTCAAAAATTTGTTTTGCTAATTTAGGATTTACTTTATTCATTGCTTTATAGATTGGAACTAAGTATTTCCTTCTTCCTACTTTTTTGAGAAATCGTTCTATGTCACTATTAAGCTCGGTATAGTTATTTTCTAAAGCCAAGGTAAACCATTCAGTCATAATTTCAGAATTACCACAATTTTTAAATCCTAGGTTAAAATCAATTATTTTAAGTTTTTCTTTTGAAATACTTTTAGGAAGCGTCCGAATAAATGTCTGCCATTCTTGTACAATGTGATCTTGTCTTTGTAAGCGTTCTATCAGTTTCTTTTTACGCATTTTCCCCTTAATTCGAATTTTTTGATAACTTACTTTAGTTTTAAATATAGCTTTACCTTGAGTAAAATCATTTGCTAAGACTTTCATCTTTTCCAAGCGAGTAGAATGTATTTGAAGACAGTTTTTTGGCAATCCTTCCTTGTAAATCCAGTCTAAATGATTGAATTTAACTTCTTCATTCGACAAAAGATTTTTATCTAAATAACGAATAAACTCCTCAGAATTTATTGTTTTAAATGCATGTTTTTCAAAATAGGATTGAATAAAAATATCAAATTTTTTGCGTCCAACTTTTTGTTCTAATGTTTTTAGAAAGAAAGCTCCTTTAACATAGGCAATATCTGTCATTCCATCATCTGGATTTCGATTTTTTAAATCTAGAAACAAGCGACTGTCTTCAGTATATTTAGAATTGGCTATTGTTTTTAATTCATCTTGTAATTCATAGAATTCAACTGCAGCGAGAATGTCGGAGACGTCTTTACCATAAAGTTCTTCCATGATTCTTTGTTCAAAATATACTGTAAAACCCTCGTTTAACCAAAAGTCATTCCAAGTACGATTAGTAACTAAATTTCCAGACCAAGAATGCGCTAATTCATGCGCTACAACAGATGTTAAACTTCGATCTCCTGTTATAATTGTTGGATTAACAAAAGTTAACATTGGGTTTTCCATTCCTCCAAAAGGAAAGGAGTAGGGTAAAACCAATAAATCGTATTGATCCCATTGGTATTTACCGTATATTTTTTCTGCTGCTTGCATCATTTTTGGCAAATCTTGAAACTCATACAAGCAGGCCTTTGCTAATTCTGGTTCGCAATAAAAGCCCGTATTTGGACCTAAGGATTGATAACTTAAATCGCCAACTGCTAAAGCAATTAAGTAAGATGGTATTGGTTTTTTCATTTCAAAGAAGTAATGACCATCGAGGCTTTTATTTTTTGTGTTTTTAGCGCTCATCACTGCCATTAAGTCTTTTGGCACAGTTACTTTTGCTGAATAGGTTATTCTGTTTGAAGGAGAATCTTGAATGGGAATCCATGTTCTTGTTAAAATTGCTTGCCCTTGCGTGTATAAAAATGGCTTTGTTTTGGAGGATGTTAAATTAGAATCTAGCCAATCAAGTGCGGCAGAATTTTCTGTAGTTTGATAATAGATGTTAATCTGTTGTGTCTTAGTTTTAGTAGTCACGAGCAAAGGTTGCCCTAAAATGGAATCTTTATCCATATTTCCAATAACGAAATCTGTTTCTTTTTCATGGTTTATAGTTCCCAGCGTAACCTTTTGAATTAACAAGCCATTTATATCAAAGATTGCAGTATCTGAATTGTTATTGTTCATTGTATGCCTAGCAACACCATAAATTGTTTTGTTTTGAAAATTAACTTCAAGTTCTAAGTCTAGGTGTGTTGTATGAATTTCTCGAAGATTTGAATAACTATGATCATCAAATGTTGAGTCAGCTAGTTTTTCTGTACTTGTTTCTATGGCACTAGGTTTTTGATCACAAGACATTAATAGCCCAACAAGAAAAATTAAGCAGTAGAAATTCCTCATTTCAGATTTAATTTTAAAATCCCAAATTTCTCTTTAAATCCTTGAATTGCATAGAGTAATAATTCTTGGTTTGCAATATGAAATTTAAACGCTTTGGGAACGATTAGTGCATTCAAGTCCTTTTTATAAAGAAGAATTTTTCTAGTATTTCCCCCATCTTTTTTATTTAATTGGCAGATTGCTGAAGTGTTTCTTTGGCGTGAAAAATTATTGCTTAAAGGCTTTGAATTACCTCTTGTATAGATTCCAAACTCATCGTAATTATTAGAGTTGTCATTAAATACAAAGCAAAAAGAAGAATCTGTATAAAAAGAACTGTAGGAACTATAAGTCCCATGGTCGTTTATAGACACTTGCGATTTTTTAATGCGCGTTTCCCAGTCCAAATTATTTTTATCATTTATTTTAAATGCAATTACATCATCATAATAATAGTAATTCACCGAAGATGAAACACCTGATCGATAGTCAGTACTTACTCTGCGATACATATAATATTGTTCAATTGAACCGAGAACAGAGCCATCGTTTAGTGTAAATACATCTCGGAGTTTGTAGGTATAAATATCCGGGTTATTCGATGTTATATTTCTTCCAAATCCTTGTCTGTTATTTTGATCGTTATCTGTCCATTTATCACCTGCAGAAATAGTATTTAATGGAATAAAAGCAGAAGAGCTTAGACTATCTTTTTGTGCATCAATTTGAAGTGAAAAAATGCCAAAAGATTTATAAGAATTTCCTTTTGCATAGATTCCGATTAAATTGTAAGAAGAGCTATCATTTGATCCTAGTTGCATTTCTTCAATTCTCATCCCTTCTAATTCTAAGGAAAATTCTTTCAGAATATTGTTTTTTAACTTGTATACATGAACAGCCTTAAAATTCGAATTGTTATAATTAAATAAACGATCGACAGGTTTAATAAATTCCATTAAGCTTATCAAGCATTCACCATTATTCGTGAGGTGATAATTTGTTATTATTGTTAAGTTTCCATCAAAAGGAAGAGCGTATTCTCCCGATTGAACTTCTTTGAAATCTGCATCAAAAATTTTATAGCCATAGGCATCGCTATTGGAAAATTTGCCGGGTATTTGCCAAAAAATAGAAATAAATTTATTGTTTTTTGATTTAACAATTTGAAAATTTGGATGAGCATTAAATTTTCTATTCTCGTAATCTGCCATTAGTATTGGTTCATCTTCAGGATCTAAGTAATCGTCATATTTTTGAAGAAAAATCATCATTCTATTGCTTGCGAAATCAGAAAGAAATACACAGGTTTTATTACCAAAAAAATAGCTTGTTTCAAAGGTGCCAATTCCAGATTGCGTCTTTAGCTTCATTTTTTTTTCTTCAAGGAAAGTTAAATCTGTTAAATTATTTAACTTATAGCTACCAAAAGTATTTCCTCCAGACCATCGCAAGGTAACAAAGTCCTTTGTGTTTTTTGGTAAAATGTCGATTAAGGAACCAGAACTTTTTTGGGATTCGCCCCATAGTATCGGTAATTCCTGACTATAAAATTTAGCGATAGAGGCAAGAAAAACAAAAAAGATAAGCGCTTTTTTCATTTATTTTACAAGTTGAATTCCCAAATAATTGTGAGGGCTAATTAGTTTTAGTTCAAATTTTATTTTTTCTTCAAGTTGAAGAGAATCAATAAAGTCATGAACGGATTCTTTGCTTATTTTTTCGTTTTTACGTGTTAATTCTTTAAGCGCTTCATATGGCTTTTCAAATCCTTCTCTTCTTAGAATTGTTTGAATAGCTTCGGCAACAACCGCCCAATTATTTTCTAAGTCTTCGGCGATTTTCGCTTCGTTAATTAATAATTTATTCAAGCCATTTATGCAGGACTCTAAGGCAATGACAGTATGTCCAAGTGGAACGCCAATATTTCGGAGAACGGTAGAATCAGTCAAATCTCTCTGTAAACGAGAAACGGGTAATTTTGACGATAGGTGTTCGAGTATTGCATTTGCAAGGCCAATATTTCCCTCAGAATTTTCAAAATCAATCGGATTTACTTTGTGCGGCATAGCTGAAGAACCAATTTCGCCATCTTTCAATTTTTGTTTGAAATAATCCATGGAAATATAGGTCCACATATCACGGTTTAAATCTAAAATAATTGTGTTTATACGCTTTAAACAATCAAAAAGTGCTGCAAGATTATCGTAATGCTCAATCTGTGTTGTGGTTTGACTTCTTAAAAGTCCAAGTGTTGAATTTACAAAGTTATTGGAGAAAAGCACCCAGTCAATTTCTGGGAAAGCAACAAAGTGAGCATTAAAATTACCTGTCGCTCCACCAAATTTTGCGGAATAGGGTATTTGCTCTAGTTGATTTAATTGATTTTCTATGCGCTCACTAAAAACTTGAATTTCCTTTCCTAAGCGTGTTGGCGTTGCAGATTGACCATGTGTTTTCGCCAACATTGGAATGTCCTTCCATTCTTGCTTGTAGCGATTTAAAAGAGCTGTCAATTCATGAATTAATGGCAAATAAATCTTTTGAATTCCTTCTTTTAAAGACAAGGGAATTGCTGTATTGTTAATGTCTTGTGATGTCAGTCCAAAATGAATATATTCAAGGAACGATTCAAGTCCAAGGGATTTCATTTTATCTTTCAAGAAATATTCTACGGCTTTAACATCGTGGTTTGTTATTTTCTCTGAGTTTTTAATCCAATTTGCATCTTCTTCTGTAAAATTTAGATAAATCGCTCTTAAATCAGCTAATTTATCACTTGGAAAGCTTTTAAAAATAGGAATCTCCGTTTGACTTAAGGCAATGAAGTATTCTACTTCAATTTGTACGCGGTAACGAATAAGTCCAAATTCAGAAAAGTAAGCAGCTAATTTTTTTGTTTTCGCATGGTAGCGTCCGTCAATAGGAGAAATAGCTGTGAGAGGATTTAAAGTCATCTTTCTAATTAAGTAACAAAGATACGATTTTGATTTTTAATCAAAAAAAGCAATCATAAATGCCTATAATTTTTTAAATCTATTGGTTAAAATATCCTTAAATTTGCACATGCTTTTCTCCAAATTATTTATCCGTTTCAATTGGGTTTCGCTAATTCTAATTTACCTTGTTGTAGTTGCAGGAAGTTTTGTGCGAGTTACAGGAAGTGGAATGGGCTGCCCTGATTGGCCAAAATGTTTTGGGAAATGGATTCCACCAACAGAAATAACAAGTTTGCCGAGTAACTACCGGGAAGTTTATTTAGTTCAACGCCAGAAAAAAGTAGAGAAATTTTGCCGTTTTTTAAGTGTTCTTGGTTTCGAAAGTACCGCCACCAAAATAAAAAATGATCCAAGTGTTTATTTAGAGGAATCTTTTAATGCGAATAAAACCTGGGTAGAATACCTCAATCGCTTGCTTGGATTTTTAGCGGGAAACATGCTGCTTCTTGGCTTTTTTTGGTTCTTGTTTTACTACAGAAAAAGTAAACTCATCTATTTCTCGGCTTTGAATTTGATTTTGATAGCTATTGAAGCTTGGTTTGGATCCATTGTTGTTGCAACAAACCTAGTGCCGTGGACCATTACAGTTCATTTACTTTTAGCCCTTGTAATTATAGCGATTCAAATTTACATTGTTCGCATAGTCAGCCCATCTCAGCAAAAGACTTTCCCGATGAATAAGTTGATGTGGACTTTAGTACTAACTGTATTTTTAATCACCTTCTATCAAATGTTTTTGGGAACACAAGTTCGCGAATCCATTGATGTGCTCACAAAGCAAGGTTTTGATAAAAGTACTTGGACAGATAAGCTGGGTTTGCCTTTTTACATTCACCGAAGTTTTTCGTGGCTAGTTCTTATCATGCTGACTTTTATAGCGTGGAAAAACCATAAAAATCAAAAATTTCTTATTCTTAGAAATGCCTATATTATTTTAGCAGTTGAGTTAATAAGTGGAGTTTTATTGGCTTATGTTGACATGCCCGGAATTGTGCAAATCTCTCATTTGGTTTTTGCAACAATTTTATTTGGCATGCTGTGGATGACTTTACTGCGTGCTGAAAAACAAATTTCTTAGAGAAATTCTTTCAAATTGCTTGAAATGATTATTTTTGCGCTTGTTAAAGGTCCTAGAGCTTCCTAAAATCGCTTTAGTACTTTAAAGAATTTGAATGTTATCTTCGGATAATATGGTCCTATAGCTCATTCGGTTAGAGCAACTGACTCATAATCAGTAGGTGCTTGGTTCGATTCCAAGTGGGACCACTTCAAAAAAACTCTGTAAGTATTATATTTACAGAGTTTTTTTTATGGTTTCTTTAGTATAAAAAATGGAATTTTATAAAAAAGAATGCTTGGTTTAAGATTTTGCTATGGATTTAGGCTTCCGAGTAGGGTTTAATTAGCTATTTGCAAAAGTTTTTGATCTTTTCGTAATTATTATCATCCCCTAACTCTAGCGCTTTTTTCCAATCCATGCAAGCATCAGAAATTTCACCTTGATATTGTTTTGCATCACCACGATTGGTAAAAACTCTTGCATCATTAGGGTCTTGCTCAATTGCTTTGTTGTAATCAGCGATTGCACTGGCATATTCTTTTAAATAAATCTTTGCAAGTCCTCTATTATTATATGAATCTTGCATTATTGCATCATTACTATTATTATCAATAACTTTCGTGTAATCTGCTATTGCTCCGCTGTAGTCTCCTAAATTTCTCTTAGTATTACCTCTATTATTATAAGCTTTCAAATTATTAGGATCTAACTCAATCGATTTATTAAAATCTTTTATAGCTCCAGTATAATCTTTCAAATAACTTTTTGCAATACCCCTATAGGTATAATAATCTGCTTCAGTATTATTTTTGTCAATGGCTTTGTTGTATTCTACAATTGCACCAGAATAGTCTCCTAAATTGGATTTAGCAAAACCACTATCAAAGAACTCTTGTGAGGTTTGTCCGAATGAAGCGTTTGTAATTAAAACTGAAAGAAGAAACAGTAAATTTTTCATGGTAAAAGTTTTATGTAAAAAATTAGTATACTATAAAGCTAACCGTTTTTTACAATTATTATTGTTTTTGATATAGCTATCAAATTTAATAAATTTATTTTTATAGAAAACGCTTACCGCCATTTTTTATATATTAAACTAGATTTTTGAGAAATCACTCTATAAAAATCAGCGTGAGTGTAATGGTTTTTTATGTGGTTTCCACTGACCTATTTTCGAACCCCTTTTTAGAGGATTTGGAGGGGATGGAGGTTTTAAAAAACATGAGAGACAATAAATAACATTCCAAAAATCAACCAATATAATTTGTAATTTTGTAACTGTGAATGACAAAAAACTTTATGTTATAGCTGGTTGTAATGGGGCAGGAAAAACTACTGCATCATTTACAATATTACCAGTAATATTGGACTGCAAGGAATTTGTCAATGCCGATGAAATAGCAAAAGGATTGTCTCCTTTCCAACCTGAAAAAGTTTCATTTGAAGCGGGTCGAATAATGCTCAATAGAATAAAAGAATTACTTTCAGAAAATGAAAACTTTGCCTTTGAAACAACATTGTCAACAAAAAGCTATAAAAACAAAATTATTGAAGCTAAAAAACGAGGTTATCGCGTTACATTATTATTCTTTTGGCTTCAAAATATTGAATTGGCTAAAGAACGTGTAAAAACAAGAGTTTTCGAAGGTGGACACGATATTAATCCTGATGTTATTGAAAGGAGGTATATTAGAGGAATTAAAAATTTATTTGATATTTATCTTCCTATAGTTGATGGAGCTTTGATTTTTGACAATTCAGAAGGTAAACACGAGTTAATAGTAGACAAACAAATTGACGGATTACTAAATATTGTGAATGAAAAAAAGTTTAACCTTTTAAAAAATCAATATGACAACACGTGAAACTCAAATTAAGGAAAAAAATGATATTCTAAAAGGTCTTGAAAAAGTATATGAAAAACTTTTAGAATTCAAAAAATCAAAAAACAGTGAATTGGTAATTTTACGAAATAATAAAATCGTTAAAATAAAAGCTAAGTGAATTCAAATTTTCAAGATTAAGACTCTTTTAATTGAGATAAACTCCTAATAGCTAGATAAACATCTCCCTCAAAAGGTTATAAACAAAAAATGCCTCTCTTTCGAGAAGCATTTTAATCGTGGTACCTCCAGGAATCGAACCAGGGACACAAGGATTTTCAGTCCTTTGCTCTACCAACTGAGCTAAGGTACCAGCCGTTGGTGGGTGCAAATTTAACATTTTTTTCTTTTAAAAATCATATTCAAATTGAAAATTCTTAAAAAAGGGAATGTATCTTTGCTGTAAATGAACTCTAAAATTGATCTCTATATAATTGATGCAGGTAATTCACGCATAAAACTTGGAGTTTGTATAAAGGGAGAAATTGTTTCCTTGAGCTCATTTAATAGTTTAGCATTATTAAAACAAGTTCTAGAGCCAAATATCCCAATAGCATTATCCTCCGTTTTAAATTCTGATTTTAAGGAAGATTTCACAAACGTTCTAAATCCTGTTTTTTGGGTAAGTCATCAAGTAAAACTTCCATTTAAAATAAATTACTTGAGTCCTTCGACTCTCGGTATTGATAGGATTTGCAATGTTGCAGCCATTTCTAAAATAAATCCCTTTACTCCTCGACTAGTTATTGATATTGGCACTTGTATTAAATTTGATTTATTAAATGCTAAAAATGAGTATGAAGGAGGATCAATTTCTCCAGGCTTGCTCTTGCGCTTTAAAGCACTCAATTTATTTACAGATAAATTACCACTAATAGAAACTTCTGATAAAGTAAATCTTATCGGGAACTCAACTGAAAGTGCAATTCAATCTGGTGTTCAAAATGGCATGAATGCTGAAATTATAGGGCTAATTTTAGAATACAAGGCTAAATACACAGATTTAAACGTTTTTGTTACTGGTGGTGATGCACATTATTTTGATTTAGCACAAAAAAATGTCATCTTTGCAGACGAAAATTTAACATTGAAAGGAATACTTGAAATTTATCTGTTGAATGTATAAAACTATTTGTCTTTTAGTGCTCCTTTTTGCGATCAGAACTGTTTTTACGCAATCAATAACAAACAATCCACTGTCTTATTATGGCATTGGAGAACAGTCTTTTGGAAGTAATGCCATCTACAATGCGCTGGGCCAAAACACTATTTCTTATTTTGACTCTAGTCATTTAAACATATTTAATCCTGCTTCTTACTCCTCTTTGAGCTCAGGAAATACGCTAGTTTCACTTGGAATTGATTTTCGTAGATCTCAATTTTCTGAGCAAGGCAATACTATTTCAAAACTTGCTATCATGCCTGATCATTTTGCAATGGGCTTTAAAATTAGCAAACTTATGGGCTTAGCTTTTGGAATCAAGCCTTATGCTAGAAGAGGTTATGAAATTATCGAACACGATTCTGTTAACTCTCTCACCAATAAGTATGAAGGTACTGGTGGCATCCGTACATTTTTTTTAGGTTCTTCAATTCGATTGATTAATAAACAAACTAGCAAGTTAACATTTGGATTTAATGCTGAGGCAATTTCTGGTTCTGTTACAAACTCTCGAAACTCGAAACTTTTTTCTGCAAGTTCTGATTATCCCTCGGGAATTTCAAATTCAACAATAAAATTAAGTGCTTTCAATGTTGATTTTGGTATTTCGTATCAACAGCGCTTATCAAAAAAACACTTATTAAGCTTAAGTGGTGTATACACTCCAAATTTATTGCTTCAAAACCTCACTATTTCAGATGAGATTTTTTATGCAAAATTACTAAGTGGTATAATTGCGTATGATACTATTTCCTATTCTCTAAGTTCAGCATCAATGCTGAGTTCAAGTTCTAAAGTTGGCTTTTCGTATACACTAAATTTACCAAACTGGCGAAGAAAGCTGAGGGAATTACATCCAAGTATAATTCTTGTAGGGTCTTATTCTAATTCAAGTATGGCTTTAGATGAAACAGAAAATTTAATGCAGCATTTTGGTTTTGGAATTCAATTTATACCAGAAACTAAACTTTTTGAGAACAGTACTACCTTAAAATTCTTTGAAAAAATTAATTATCGTGTTGGATATTTTCAGCAACAAAATTCTATTTTAAGCGTTGTAGATAGAACAATCATTGATAGGGGAGTAACTTTTGGCTTTGGCATTCCTATTTTGGTTCAACAATCATTATCATCGTTAAATATTGGTTTTACTTTTGGAAAAAATACAGATTTACAGAGTACTTCATTAGCTGAAAATTATTTTGCTATGAATTTGGGAATAATTCTTTCGCCACCATTTTTTGACCGTTGGTTCAGAAAAAGAAAACTTGATTAAATTGTTATATTAAAATAAAAATTACTGCTATGTTGCTTAAAAAAAATCTCCTGATTTCTGTACTACTTTTGAATGTATTTGCATTTATGTCTCAAAATGATTCAATAAAAATGCGTGAATGCAATAGAATAAAATTTCTCGCACAAGAAGAGCGAAAATCAATTGAAATAGATACTGCAGTTACTTTAAAACTCATGCATTTTAAAACTGAATTCACCTATTTGTTAAAAGGTGAGGTTATTTGTGGCACTTATACAAAAAATAATTACAACTACATCATACGATCTGGACAAGACATTTTAAAATTAGAAAAAGACCCAAAAATAAAATCACGTTATATTGACACTTTGTTTTTTATCTATAAAAAAATGGATTTACTGAAGTTTGGGGATAAAAATATCGTTCTAAAATTAGCGGATTATGCCTTATTAAAATCTGAAATAGAGCGAACAGTTTCAGATGCGTATTACACAAGAGCCTTTAAGGATACATCTTTAAAGTTTACTAGTGAAAACCTTACGAATTATTATTCTAATCTTTATTTATTATACTCCTCTGAAGTAGATGTTGCAGCTAAAAATGTGTATAAAAAGCGATTGATAAGCGATTATTTCATGCTTTCTAGACTTATCAGTGTAAAAAAACTCAGCTCAAAAACCCAAGAATCCATAAGTAATATATTTAACGGAACAATTAAAAACTGTGAGGATTTATTACCAGATTTAAAAGTGTTTATTTCTGAATTACCCAAAGATATTGACCTAAAAATAAAAACAACAACAAATTTCATTAGCTTATTAAAAGAGAAGTCCTGCACAGATAGTAAAGAATATGAAATGCTTGTTGATACACTCATAAAGTTTGATAAAACAACTGCTACAATTATTGCAAAAGCTGAACTTCTAATTGTAAAAAAGCGCTTTAACGAGGCTATTTCTAGTTTGAACTCAGCAAAAGCAATGACTAAAGATGCAGTTCAGTTGGAGGATATTGACTTTCAAATTTTAGAAGTTCAATTTCATAATCTAAATAATTATCAAACTGCCTATAGACTTGCATTAGGGATTTCAGGCTCAAATAAAAACAAAGCATTGCAAATAGCAGCTAAATGTGTTGCCAATTCTGCTAACTCTTGTGGGGCAAGTACTTTTGATAGAAAATGCAATTATTATTATGCTGCGGAATTAGCAGAACGAGCAGGAGATAATGTAGCAGCTTCACGTTATCGTTCCAATGCACCAGATGCTGAAGAAAAATTTAATAACAACAATCCTAGTACTGTTTCTTTATCTTGCTGGGGGGTTACAGTAAATGTGCGATAAGTGATAAGCAAAATTAGTAAACTTCATAAATTTACTATTTTCTTTCTTTTCTTAGGATTTGTTTTTTCGTGCGAAAACGATATGTCTTCAGTTGAAAAAGTTTCATTCGATACATCACAACCTGATGAAAGCACTGAAAAACTACATTTAATTTATTCTGATGATGGAGTTGCACGTGTTGAAATTTTTGCCGCAAAATCTGAAACTTTTAGGGATAAAAAGCATATAACAAAAATGCACGATAGCCTAAGAGTTAATTTCTTTTCAAGTGAGGGTGATATTGTATCAAGATTAACTGCTCTTAATGGTGAAATTGATCATACGGCAAGTAAAATTGTGGTAAGAGATTCAGTGCGATTAACAAATTTTGCTAAAAACCAAACATTGGAAACAGAAGCGTTAATTTGGAATCAAAATGACAGTTCGATATATTCTATTTCTCAGGTAATTGTTAAAACTCCAAAAGGAATTTTTTATGGTGACGGAATCCGAACAAAACAAGATTTTAGTTATTATGAAATTATAAACCCAAAAGGAAGAATACAATTAGAAGAACAATTAAAATTAGAGTAGTATGAAAATGTACAATCGTATAATGCGTTTATTCTGGCTGTTTTCAGCGGGAGCAATTTTTTTGAGTGTTACGTATATGTCTCTTATGGAGGGGTTTAATAAATGGGCATATTATTATATTTTTGTTCTAACTTCATTGGGTGTGTATTTTTTAAAAACGTGGATGATGAAAAGAATGGAACGCCACACTACTTTCTTGAACGATGAAAAGAAATAAAGTTCGAATCACAATGACCGATGAATAAATATTTCTTTATTACTGTTTTTTTTCTTTTTCAATTTAGTTGCTTTTCCCAGCAATTTGTAAACGGTGTAATTACGGATAATCGAAATATTCCAATTCCCTCCGTCACAATTTTTATTAAAAATTTTCCAGAACAACGAACGATTGCTGATTTTAATGGGAAGTATGAACTTTCTTTAATGCCAGGTGAATATTTTTTAGTATTTTCAGCTAAGGGCTATGACGAAAGAGAATCCTACATATCTATTGGATCTTCAAATTTAACTAGGAATATTCAACTTTTCCCGAGTAAATATTTGGAATTAGAAAATGTGGACATTCAAGTAAAAAAAAGTAATCCTGGAAGAGATATAATTCTTGAAGTTGTAAATAAAAGAGATTCAATCAATCCATGGAATTATCCTCATTCTGTCTCAGTTTATATAAAAGCAACGGAAAAAATAGATCAAAAATTTAAGCCAAAAAAAGAAGAGGGTAAAAATCAACAATCGGATGATCCTTTGGATGAAAATAATGATGAATTACTTAAATTATCGAATCAAATGAATTTACTAGAAGTGCAGTTAATGAGGCATTATGCAGGAAAAGAAAAAGTGAAAGAAATTAGAAATGCATATACTTTAAGAGGAAATGAAAAGAATTTTTATTATACAACAACTGTTAAATCCAACTTCAATTTTTTTGAAAACCTATTGTATTTAGATGATTTACATCAGACTCCTATAATTTCTCCGATTTCTGCACCGGGTATTATTTCCTATAAGTATCGTTTGGAAAAAAAGATAGAAGAAAATGGACAGATTATTTCAAAAATAAAAATTATTCCAAGAAATATTTCTACTTCAACTTTAGAGGGATATATTTGGGTAATAGATTCTCTTTGGCTTATCCAAAAAATTGAGTTAACCTTGAATAAGGGGAATTTATTAATCTATGATAATTTCACGATTGAGCAGCGCTATATTCACCCTGGAGATTCAATATGTATATTAGAGGAACAGAATTTAAGTTATGGTGTAAAATACAAAAATGAGACATCTAAAATAAGTACGAAAGCCTTATTTTCGGAGTATGATTTTCATCCTAAATTCACAAATAAATTTTTTGGTTCTGAACTTGCTGTAACAGAAAAGGAAGCCTTTGAGAAGGACACTTCTTTTTGGACCTCCACTCGACAAGTAAATCTAACCGATGAAGAGCAAAAATTTATAATTTTAAAAGACAGTATCCGAGATGCACATAATCGCAAGGAATATTTAGATTCCGTGGATCGTATTTTTAATAAAATAACTTTTTTAAAAGTCTTATGGTACGGCATCGATCACCGAAATAGAACAGAGCGCTATCAAATAGGATTTAGCCCTATTGTATTGTTTATACAACCAGTCTCTATTGGAGGACCTCGCTTGTCTCCGGCAATTGATTACTTTAAAAAGTGGAAGAATGAAAAAACGTTAGAATCCTATTCACGAGCTTCATATGGGTTTTTAAATAAAGATTTAAAAGGAGATACTTGGTGGAAATACAAGTTCAACCCCTTTCATTTTGGTTTTATACGTTTATCCCTTACACATGATTTTGATGCAATTCGCTATGCTGATGCCATTAATCAAATATACAAGCGGAATAATCTTATTGAAGCAACAAAGATGAGTACTTCAATTGAATATGAATTATTTAACGGTTTTTATGGTGGACTAGGATTGGGCTTTAGTGAAAGAAGATCCTTAAAAGATTTTAAGTTTTTAAAAACATTTGATGATATCTTGCCAAATGATGACCCTTTAGTCTTTGATACATACCAAGCATTAAATACTTCTTTAACTTTGAGTTATACTCCAGCACAAAAATACATGCGTGAGCCTTATCGAAAAGTTGTTCTAGGTTCTAAATGGCCAACTTTTAGTTTAAATTATGAAAGAGGAATTCCTAGTTTATTTGGCAGTGATGTTGATTTTGAATATTTACAGCTAGATATTCAACAAACATTTAAAATTGGAACGCTTGGCACCTCTTCTTATCGAGTTGAAGCTGGAAAATTTTTAAGTTCAAAAAAATTATACAATCCAGATATGAAATATCAACGAAGAAGTGATCCAATTTGGTTTTCCAATCCTTTGTATAGCTTTCAGGGTTTAGATTCTACTTTGCCTACAATTGATTATATTTATCAAGCTCACTTTGTTCATCACGATAATGGCGCAATAATTAATAAAATCCCATTTATGAAAAAAACACGAATTGGACTTGTATTTGGAGGAGGTGCTATGTATATCAAGGAGTATAAGTGGCAGCATTATGAGTTATTAGTTGGATTAGAACGCAACTTTAAATTATTTAAGAGAAGATTGAGGCTTGGATTTTACACTGTTTATTCAGATGGCAATAAAGTTAAAGAGCGATTTAATTACAAGATTTCTTTTGCTTTATTAAATGAGCGAAATATGAAATTTAATTTTTAAATTGAGTGTTCGCTTTCTGACCACCAATATTTAAAATTATAATCCTAATGAAAATTCCAAATTGAGCTAATATTTTCATTTTGCCATTCTTTTTCCTTGATACTTCGACAATGCTCAGTACAAGTCAAGAATCAAAAAATCAAGGCTCTGAATTTCTTTTTGTTCTCAAATTATTGTAATACATGTATTTATAAATCGTAGCGAACAAGATAACTCCTTTCTGAAACTTAAATTTTTTAAAAATGTTCTTGCAGAAATTTTAAAAATTAACAGTTTCAGTTCAGTAGCTAAAACCAAGAAATTCAAGGCCGAAATTAGTTTCGTTACTATCCACCAAATATCCCTCACTTTGATTAAATTCTTGATTTTCAACATTCAAGTAATTTACTGGTATGATTGAGAACACTCAATTTTTTAAATTAAAAATTACTCGCTTTCCTGGTTTTCAATATTTACAGCCTCTTTTTTCGGAAAATATTTCTTTTGGCGAATTATAATAAGAGCTACACCTGAAGTTATACAAGCATCTGCGACATTCCAAATGGCAGGAAATACTGCCTTCCCAGAAAAATAAGGCACCCAATTTGGCCAAAAAACATTAAATTGAAACATATCAACAACGTTACCCATTAAGAAACCTTGATGCCGAACTTCAATCATCTGAGGGAAACCATAATCCATACAGGTCATTTTAATTCCTGAGCCGGCTAGTTGATTAAATCCTTCGCAGGGATTGAATGGAAAAACAAAATCATAAAACATCGAGTCAATTAAATTACCAGTTGCCCCTGATAAAATGAGGCTTACTGCAATTAAAAACTCAGTTTTAGCTCCTTTTTTTGCTTCTTTAACGATGTAAATTGCAATAAAAATAATTGCAAAAACACGAAGTAAACTTAAAGCTAATTTATGCCAAGCTTGAGAGCCAAAGGTTGTTCCAAAAGCCATTCCTGGATTCTCGATATAATGTAATGCAAACCAATCTCCAAGAATAAAATTTGTTTGATTTGAGAAAAATGATGTTTTAATATAAATTTTAGTGACTTGATCAATTAACAGCAAACATACTATTATGATCCCAACTAATAAAAGCTTTTTCTTCACTTTTAGTTTATTTTTGAGCGTTTTTTGCGTCAATACTCATAGTAGCGTGAGGAACCAAACGCAAACGTTCTTTTGGGATTAATTTGCCCGTGATACGACAAATTCCGTACGTTTTATTTTCAATTCTAATTAAAGCAGCTTGTAAACTTTGAATAAATTTCTCTTGGCGAGCAGCAAGTTGAGCTACTTCCTCTCTAGATAATGTCTCAGAACCATCTTCCATCATATTGAATGTTCTTCCTGTGTCATCAGTTCCGTGATCATCAGCATGAGATAATGATCCAATCAATAATGTATAGTCTTCATTCGCTTCTATTAGTTTATTTTTTATAAGTGTTTTGAATTCTTCTAATTCAGAATCCGAAAATCTATTTTTCTCTGCTGTCATCACTTCAATTTAAAATACGTTCAATTTTGAATATAGACAAAGATATAATTTTTGGCTAAATACTTACAATAATTAATTAGCAATTATAAAGTCTATAAATTTCTATTTCAACAAATAATACTAGTTATCCACAATTCATTACTTGCCTCATTATTATTGAATAAATTTGATGTATGATTCGAATGTTTCTGGAGAATAGTATTCTGGTATTATTTTCCTTGCCAGTAATTGTTGGCATCTATTTTTATTTAAATTTTCAATCTGGATATTATGTTCAATCTTTGAACCCTGATTTTGGTTTGTGGAGCAGTTTTTTTGCAGCTAATTCTAGGGCAAATAGTTTCCTTAGTTTCGGTATAATTATCTTTAATGCTATTTCCTTAAATTGGGTTTTTAATAAAAATGAATTTTTAGAACGAAATTCTTATATAGTCGCATTATTATATGTAGTAACTATGAGTTTTTATCATTCATTCTATACATTAGATGGTTTATTATTGTCTCATTTATTTATTATTTTTATGTTTCTGCAATTTTTTCAAATAAAACAAAATGTAGATGTGAGAATGTTAATTTTTAATGGTTGTTTTTTTGCTGGAATAGCAGCTACTTTTCATCCTCCAATTATTTTCGGTTTACCTTTCTTTATTGCAATGATACTCATTACCCGTACCTTTATTCTTCGTGAATTTTTTATTGCTGTTGTTGGTTTTGGAATTCCCTTAGCTTATGGATTTATTTTTCTGTGGTTTCAAAACCATAGTCTTTCATTTTCTTTTTTCTCTCAGTCAAACCAACTTAAGTTGCATGCTGATTTTGTAATTACGCTTATTGTAATCAGTATTCTTTTTTCATTAAGTATTTTTAGCTTGCGTTCACGTCTTCAAAAATCATCACTTCGTTTAAAGTATCAAGTTCGACTTATATGGGTTTTTATTTTGATGACAATTATATTGGGTGGTTTAAATTTTTACTATTTTCTAGAAATCGAGCACTTTAGTCTTTTGATGATTCCTATTTCTCTTCTATTGAGTTATTCTTTTCTTGATAAAAACTATGGAATTATAGCTACAATCTTTTTTTATTTAACAATTATTTATTCTTTTATTAAATTTTTTATATTAAATCCCTATCAAAGCTTGTAAATGTTAATTTTGCTAATATTTTAAATGAAATAAATGAAGTTTGGAGTTGTAACTTTTCCCGGATCCAATTGCGACCAAGATATGATTTATGTCCTTCAGGATTTACTAGGACAAAAAGTTGAGAAATTATGGCATAAGTCAACTGATTTAAAAGATGTTGACATGGTTATTTTGCCTGGAGGATTTTCCTTTGGGGATTATTTACGTTCCGGTGCTCTTGCAAAATTCTCCCCAATTATGTCTGAAGTTATTAAGCATGCTGACAATGGTGGTTACGTACTAGGGATTTGCAATGGATTTCAGATTTTGACCGAATCAGGATTGTTAGAGGGAGCTTTGCTTCATAATAATAACCAAAAATTTATTTGTAAGAATGTTTTTTTAAAGTCCGTTTCTAAATCTGCTGCAATTTCTATGGATTTAGATAACAATAGAGCTTTAAAAATACCAATTGCTCATGGAGAAGGTCGTTTTTTTGCTGCAGATGATGTTCTAAAATCACTACAGGATAATGACCAAATACTTTTTCAATATTGCAATGAACTTGCTTCAGTAGAGGATACTTCTAATCCAAACGGTTCAATTTTGAATATTGCCGGGATTACTAATAAAAGAAAAAATGTTTTTGGTATGATGCCACATCCAGAAAGAGCAGCAGACAATAAACTTCTGAACATAGATGGTAAATTATTATTTGATTCGATTTTAAAGCATTGTTCATGAAAGTATTGTTGTTAGGTTCTGGAGGTCGTGAGCATGCATTGGCGTGGAAAATAGCACAAAGCTCGATTCTTGATGAATTGTACATTGCACCAGGAAACGCTGGGACTCGGCAATTCGGAAAGAATATTCCAATATCTCCGATTGATTTTGATGCAGTAAAACTCTTTGTACTTGAAAATAGTATTGAAATGGTCGTTGTTGGTCCTGAAGAACCTTTAGTTTTAGGGATTTATGATTATTTTATCGCTGATCCTGATCTCTATAAGATTCCAGTTATAGGTCCTAGTAAATTTGGAGCGCAATTAGAAGGAAGTAAAGATTTTGCCAAGGCATTTATGAATAGGCATAGTATTCCTACAGCAAAATACGCCACTTTTACAATTGAAAATCTGGAGGAGGGCCTAACTTTTCTTAAAAACATGAAGTCTCCCTATGTTTTAAAAGCGGATGGACTAGCTGCTGGAAAGGGAGTTTTAATAATACATGATTTGGATGAAGCGCAAGCTGAATTAAAAAGCATGCTGCAACATGAAAAATTTGGTGAAGCATCTAAAAAAGTTGTTATTGAACAATTTTTAGATGGCATTGAATTATCTGTTTTTATAGTAACGGATGGACATTCATTTAAATTACTTCCTGAAGCGAAGGATTATAAGCGAATTGGTGAAGGTGACACAGGTCCAAATACCGGTGGAATGGGTGCTATTTCTCCTGTTCCTTTTGCGGATGCAGCTTTTATGGATAAAGTTCACAATCGAATCATTGTCCCAACAGTAAAGGGTTTAAAATCTGAGGGAATAGTTTACAAAGGATTTGTCTTTTTTGGACTTATTTGTGTGAAGGGTGATCCTTATGTTATTGAATACAATTGTAGAATGGGAGATCCAGAAACAGAGGTAGTTATTCCACGCTTGAAATCAGATATTTTAGATCTTTTTGAAGGAATTGCTTCCAATACTTTATCAGAAAGAGATATACAATTTATTGATAAAAGTGCTGCAACAGTTATGATGGTTGCTGGAGGTTATCCCGATGTTTATGAAAAAGGAAAACAGATTTATGGCTTGAATTCTGTTGTTGATAGCTTGGTTTTTCATGCAGGAACAATTGCTGATGGACCTTCTGTTTTAACTTCAGGGGGAAGAGTTTTAGCGGTAACTTCTTATGGAAAAAATATAGAAGTAGCAATTGAAAAAGCATATGAAGCAGTCTCTAAAATTAGTTTTGAAGGTGCATATTACCGAAAAGATTTAGGGCAGGATGTTTTATCCCAAAAATAATTCAATATCTCGTAAATGAACACTGATTAT
>JBILAB010000012.1:0-22435 GCA_044354455.1 Crocinitomicaceae bacterium
GGGTATTATTCATACCCAATAAATACCTATAAACTTGATTTAGTCAGTATCTGTCTAAACAAATCATTAACTACGATGAGGGTGATGGATTAGGGATTGAATTTTTTCAGAATTTTTTTTTCAAGAAACTTTATAAACGCCATTGAACACTCCTTTTTGAAGATAATTGGTTCTTTTGGGTAGGATACGGGAGGGGGTGGAGGGGCTAAGGCAAGGTATAGGGGGAGAGGGAATCCCAACGGGGGGTAAGCAAAAACCCCAAGACATTTGATACATCTTAGGGTTTTCTGTTCCTACAGCCATATAGGAAGTTTCAATATTTTATCTAAAAAAAGAGAATAAAAAAGTACTAAATGTTTCCCCTTTTGTTTCCCCCATTACATATTCGTTAATAAAAAACCCTTGTAAAGTATTAATTTACAAGGGTTTACACTTTTGACCGAGCGGTCTGGACGGGACTCGAACCCGCGACCCCATGCGTGACAGGCATGTATTCTAACCAACTGAACTACCAAACCAATTTTTTAACTTTTTTTCAAAAATCTCCAGAAACATCTGGATTCAAAATCGTGTGAGCTTTCCGTCAAAAGCGGACACAAAAGTACATCTTTTTTTATGATAAGCAAAGAATCTGTTTTTTTATTTTAAGTATATTTTGGCCTTTGAAGGACTTAAAAAGTAAAGTTTAGTATCATTTAAGTCAAAATCAGAAAATTTCCTACTTACCAAATTCTACTTGAAACATGAACTGAACCCATAAATCGTGCAACAAGAAATGCATCTTGATTGTGTACTGTGATTTCAAAAGTTTTTGTTTTACCTTCTTCTTTCAATTTATGTGCTTCTGTGATGAGGTAATCTCCGAGCTGTACTTTTTTTATGTGACTTATGCTAGTTTCAATACTTACACATTGATAACCACAGGAATTTGCAGCAAATGCCAAGCAGGAGTCTGCGAGTGAATAGGTGATGCCTCCGTGTGCAATTTCAAAACCGTTTAGCATTTCAGATTTTATAGTGCAGCCAAGTCGGCAAACGTTTTCTTCGATCAAGAGCACTTCTATTCCCAGCCAATTGCTAAACGAATCTTTTTCTAGCATAAGCTGAACTATTTCTGCTGGGCTTTTCATTAGGATAAAAAAGTGTTTAAGTCAAATGTTTCATTAAGTCTAACTCCTTTTTCGGTTTCTTGAAGCGTACAACATTCATTTACGCTGTCATGTTCTAGGAAAAGCACATGGTTTTCTCTTGCTGAATTCTCTAAAAATGAAGCTTTTTCTTTCAGTGTAATTAATGGTCGTGTATCGTAACCCATAACATATGGCAGCGGAATATGTCCAACACTTGGAAGAAGATCAGCCATAAAAACAAGGGTTTTTTCCTTGTACTTAATATGGGGAATCATCATGCTTTCAGTGTGTCCATCTACAAATAAAACATCCATATTTGGAAAAACTTTCTGCATAAAATCTCCGTCACGAACTATAAATTTTAGTTGACCACTAGCTTGAATTGGTAAAATATTCTCCGACAAAAAAGAGGCTTTTTCACGAGGATTTGGTTCTGTTGCCCAAAGCCAATGTTTTTCGTTACTCCAATAAGTAGCAGATGGAAAAGTAGGGCGGTAACCTGATTTTGAATCGTTCCATTCGATACTTCCTCCGCAATGATCAAAATGCAGGTGAGTTAAAAAAACATCCGTTACATCCGAAGCATGAAATCCTAATTTTGCTAAATTTCCGTGGAGCGAATCATTTCCATAACGGTAAAAATGCGAAAAGAACTTTTCATTTTGCTTGTCGCCAATTCCAGCATCAATTAGCATTAAGCGATTCCCATCTTCAATTAATAAGCTTCTCATAGCCCAAGAACACATGTTGTTTTCATCTGGAGGATTACTTTTTTGCCAAATTACTTTTGGAACAACACCGAACATTGCACCGCCATCTAACTTAAAATAACCTGTGTTTAAGACATGAATTTTCATTGTCTATTTACTTGGGAAGAACGAATGCCTTTATTTTTAAGACCTCCATTTTACTATCTGTATTAGCAGAAACAGTTATTGATTTTTCTTGTTCATCAAGTTGACCATCTCTCGGATGAAAACCTACCTCAATACGATCGCTTTTTCCCGGTGGAATAGGTTTTTCTGGTTTTTTAGGAGTTGTACAACCACAGCTCGCAGATACATTTTCAATGATTAATGGCTTCTTCCCAGTGTTAGTAACAGTAAAAAATGCTTTATTATCTGTATCTACAATTATTTTACCGTAATCGTGTACCGTTTTATCAAAACTCATGCTTGTGATATTTGAAATCTTTTCTAATTCACTTTCAGAAAGTTCTTTTTTTAAGTCCTCTTCCGTTGGATCTTCAGCAATAATAGTAGAGGAATAATCTGTTTTTCCGGAACCGTCTGTTTTTCCGGAATCATCTTTTTTTCCCGAACAAGAAAATAAAAGAATACTAGCTAAAAGGCAAATTTGTGTTTTCATAATGTTTTTTTTATCAAAAATAGGAAACTTATTGTAAAAATTAAAGTGTTAAAAAAAATCATTTTAAACCAATCGAATGCAATCATCCCCAAGTGTGATTTTCTTTAAGCGGTATAATTTTCCGACAGCTTGTTTAAATAATTTTTTGCTCATACCAAGTTTTTCTCTAATCTCATCTGGATGAGAACGATCATGAAGGTATAAAATCATTTCTACTTTCAAGCATTCCAGTAAATACTCACTTGCTTGATCAAATTTCTCAAATGTTAATGGTTCAAATTGAATGTCTAATTTCCCATCTTCACGAACCGTTCTCACAAATCCTTTTGTGAATGTTCCACAAGGTAAAAGTTTTGAAATATTATTTTTAAAAATTAGACCGTCGTATTTATTGTTTACGATGACATTTAAACCCAAAGAACTTTGTTCGCAGATTAAAAGATCTACTTCCTGCCCACTTAAATCTTCGCTACACGGCACTAAAAGTTTTTTAACTTTCATAGAACCAAATAAACGATCTGTCGCTTGATCATAGCGCAAAGTAAAGAGGTATTTTTCTCCTTCTTCTAAGGAATGTAGTTGTTCACCAAAAGGGACCAATAAATCTTTATCTAAGCCCCAATCAACAAAAGCACCATAAGGATTTACATGAATCACCGTTAAATACCTGAAATCTCCCAAGAGAATAAATGGTGTTTCAGTAGTTGCGACAATTCTATTTTCGGAATCTTTGTGAACAAAAACATCTACTTCAGTACCGATTTCATTTTCAGGAAGTAAGTATTTTTTTGGTAATAAAACCTCATTTTCTAGGATATCTTCTAAATATGCCCCTGGAGGAGTAATTCTGTTTATTGTTAATCGGTTAATTCTTCCTAGTTGCATCAGTCGTTCTTTTTCTTTTTTTTTGGTTTATACTTACCAGTTGTAATAAGCAATCTGTTTGGGTCGTCTTTTTTCTTAATGCGTTTTTCCTTTGGTAATTTACTTTCTTGAAGTTCTTCATGAACGTCTTCGCTTTCTGGTGTTCTTGCAACATGATCTATAGCGCTTGAATTTTTATCTGGATTAGGACTCAACCAAGAATTTTTAGTCCGTTTTTTTTCAACATTCCCATTTTTTCCGATGATATAAATTTGTTGCATTTTATCTTTATCCTCCTCATTGATTGCAATTACATCCTCCTTAAGAATCCACATTTCATCTTCATAGGAGTAAGAATCATAGGACATATCTGGTACATAAAAAGAATAAACTCCAACTAAACCTGGTGATTCAGGAGAAAGATGATCAAACACGATGCGTTTGTATTTTGGATCAAAGCGCAGAGAAATAGATGATTTATCAGCATATTCAAAGACTACTCGTTTTCTTACTGTTTTGTTTTGCTTAAAAACGGGACTTCCAAGTTTTAAATTATTCCCATTAAAAGTTAGTACGTCTACTATTTTAAAATTACTTCCTGTCGTTCCACCATCCCAACCCATCAATAGGTATTCTATTTTTGAGTTTCTTTCGAATGGAAGGATTTTATAGTACAATGCACCATACCAATTTTTTGGCTCAATTATCCCTTCAGGCTTTGCTGTGTAGGGATCTAAATTGTCAATTAATTCTGTTACGCGAAGAACATTTTTTTCAGAATCCCAGCGAAGAACAAAAGCACAATAAGAGTAACTAAAATCAGTATATTCAATGTTCCAATTAATAATTCGGAGGCTTTCATCCGGGCTATCAACAATAGCTATAGATTTGAGATGTTTAAATTGGTACTTAAAAACTCCTTGAATCTTTAAAAAAGTAGCCATTTCAGATTTGAATAGTAGATTTAAACGATTCATTTCTTCGTCTGTTTTTGCAGCGCGAAGTTGAAGTAATTTCTCATTCAATTCAATTTCTTTTTGCTCCAATAAATCTTGAGAAAATAAGGGTGTATTTAGCAAAATAAATAGTAGAAATAGAAAACTATTTTTCATTGATTCTTTAACGTTATTTTGATAATATTGTTACCGCTTAAAGCTTTTTTAAGCATGAAATAGTTTCTTGAGGGTTAACAGAGTTAAAAACAAAACTTCCTGCTACTAAAGCATTTACTCCAGCTTTTGCAAGTAAACTGCCATTTTCAAGATTCACGCCGCCATCTATTTCAATTAAACAACTTGCATTTTTAGCAAGAATTAGTTTTTTTAATTTTTCAACTTTCTCGATACTAGAAGGAATAAATTTTTGTCCTCCAAAACCAGGATTAACAGACATAATCAAAACCAAATCAAGATCACAAATCACTTCTTCTAGCACACTTACTGGCGTATGAGGATTGAGAGCAACTCCGGCTTTCATTCCTAATTCTTTAATTGCTGCAATTGTTCGGTTCAAGTGCGGGCAAGCTTCATGATGTACAGTTAAAATATCTGCACCAGCTTTCTGAAAAGCACTTAAATAAGCATCTGGATTAGCAATCATCAAATGCACGTCCAAAACTTTGTTTGTGTGTTTACGAATTGCTTCAAGAATAGGAAAGCCAAACGAAATATTTGGAACAAATACACCATCCATAATATCTATGTGTAACCAATCAGCTTCAGAATTATGCAGCATTAAAGTGTCAGCTTCGATATTTCCAAAATCACAAGAAAGAACAGATGGAGAAACAATCATTTTGTTTTTTTTTCAAATTTAAGCTAATTTTCCCCCTTAAGTATGATTTTAAATAATTTTTAGATTCAAAATAGTTAAAATAGTTTTACAAAAAAAAAGAATAATGCTCAAAAAACGTAAATTAGCATGTTTTAAAAGTGTTTATTTATTAAGGAAAGATAACCTATAACATGAATATTGTTTCCATCATAATTGCAATTACAGTTTTAATTTCTTTTCGGGCAAACAAAAATCCTGACTTAAAACAACGCTTCCTTTATATTCCCTTTCAGCTTAAGCACAATAATGAGTACTATCGCCTTATTTCGCATATTTTTATTCATGCTGATATAAGTCATTTAGCTTTCAACATGATTTCGCTCTATTTTCTGGGAAGTACGCTATCATATTACTTTATAGATTATTATGGTTTACAATTAGGCACTTCTTATTTATTAATACTTTATTTTGCAGGAGCAATTTTTGCTTCTTTACCCTCTTTTTTCAAGCACCAAGATAATTCATTATATAGAAGTTTGGGTGCATCTGGAGCTGTTTCTGCTGTAATTTTTGCGGCTATTCTTTGGGATCCATCAATGAGTTTAGGTATACTGTTTATTCCATTCCCAATCCCTGCCTATATTTTTGGACCAATTTATTTAGCAGTCGAATATTTCTCTATGAAAAGAGGAGGAACTGGTATTGCCCACGATGCTCATTTAGGTGGAGCAGTTTTCGGTATTTTATTTGTATTACTTTTGAATATAAACAAAGGAAAAGAATTTTTAGATTTGTTTTTTTAAGCTATGGCAGTTTTATACATTAACAACAACGGTACGATACTTTCAAATAATGCACCAACAATCCATCCTGGAAATAGAGGTCACTTGTATGGCGATGGAGTTTTTGAAAGCGTCCGTATAATGTCTGGAAAGACTTTAAATTTAGAAAATCATATTTTACGTATGATGGCTGGCGCAAAGGCAATTAAGTTAAGAACTCCTGCTTACTATTCAACTGCTTTTTTTGAAGAAAAAATAACAGAATTACTTCAAAAATCAGAAATTAAGGATGGTGGTAGATGCCGTTTATCTTTGGATCGTATGCCTGGTGGGTCTTACTTACCTGAAACGAATGAAAGTTCATTCTACATTGAGGTTTATCCTTACCAAGTAAGTCATTTTGAATTAAATGCAAAAGGTTTTGAGGTTGATATTTATCTTGACATAAAACTTCAGAAAAATTTTCTTTCAAATTTCAAAACAAAAGCAGGATTACCATATGTTATGGCTGCATTAAGTGCAAAAGAAAAAGACTTAGATGATGTATTCATGAGTGATTACAGAGGCAACATTTTAGAAACATCTTCTTGTAATCTATTTATCGTAAGCAATGGTGTGTTGTATACTCCTGGTTTGGAAGAGGGCTGTATTGCTGGCACGATGCGGATGCAAATTATTAATTTGGCAATTGAAAATAAAATTAAGGTGTACGAATGTGCTATTTTACCCCAACATCTTTTATCTGCTGATGAAATTTTTATAACCAATGCTATACGAGGAATTAATTGGATAGGAGGGTATAGAACCAAAAGGTATTTTAATAATATGTCACGAAAATTAGTAGTGCTCTTAAATGAGAATTGGGAAAAACAATTAGAGCTTTAAAAGAAATTAAACTTAGCAGCATATTTTAGATTTCTTTCTGAAAATATTTATTTTTCAACAATTTAAAAATTTCAAAGAGAATTTCATAACTTTAAAGTTCATTTTTCTTTGCTCCTATGTTCCTTATATTTGACACCGAAACCACGGGGTTACCACGTAATTATAATGCACCAATAACGGATACAAGTAATTGGCCGCGTGTAGTGCAATTAGCTTGGCAGCTTCATGATGAGTTTGGTCAACTAATTGAACAAAAAGATTTTTTGATTCGTCCAAGGGGATTTAACATTCCAATTGAGGCTGAAGGAATTCACGGTATTTCTACAGAGCTTGCAAGTATTGGTGGCGATGAATTGGAAGATGTACTCCTATTATTTAAGAAGGCTTTGCTAAAAGCAAAATTTATTGTTGGTCACAATCTAAAGTTTGATGTTAATGTTTTAGGCTGTGAATTTTGTAGAATAGGCGAAGAAACGCCACTTACTCATCCGATACTTGATACTTGTACAGAAAAAACAGCAGAACTATGTAGACTGCCAGGCGGACCTTATGGTAAATTTAAACTCCCTACTTTAATACAATTACATGATTTCTTGTTCAAAGTGCAATTCTCAGAAGCTCACAACGCAACTGC
Organism: Crocinitomicaceae bacterium; assembly: GCA_044354455.1. GTDB lineage: Bacteria > Bacteroidota > Bacteroidia > Flavobacteriales_D > Crocinitomicaceae > UBA952. Next base: position 7,437 of record JBILAB010000012.1, read on the forward strand.
CGATGTAGAAGCAACCACACGCTGTTTTTTAGAATTAATTCGTCAAAGAAACTACACTTTAGAACAAATGTCTCAGGGGGCAGGTTTCTATGAGGAATACCGCAAGCTCAATCCTTCTCCGATTCAAAGTATTGGTTTAAAACATGTCAATTTAAAGCTAGAAAGCTCTAAATTGCTAGAAGCAACTAAGTTGAATGTTAGTGAGAAAAAGTCATCTAAAAATGAAATTCCTGAGCAATTAAAAGATATTCCATTTGCCCATTTACACAATCATTCGAAGTTTACAATTTTGCAATCAACTTCTGAGGTTCAAAAATTAGTTGAAAAAGCAGGGGCATTAAATATGCCAGCTGTTGCTTTAACAGATACTGGAAATATGATGGCAGCATTTCATTTTGAAAAAGCAGCGAATAAATATAATTTAACAATTCAAGAGGAACGGGAGCAGGCCCAAAAAGAGGGTCTACCCTTTGATAAAAATGAAATTTTACCGATAATTGGTTGTGAATTTAATGTTTGTGCTGATCTAAATGATAAAAGTCAAAAGGACAATGGCTATCAAGTTGTTTTCTTAGCAAAAAATAAAGCTGGTTATCAAAACTTAATCAAGTTAGCCTCCCTTGCTTACACTAAAGGGATGTATTATGTTCCGAGAATCGATAAAAAATTGATTGAAGTTTATAAAAACGATATTATTGTTCTTTCCGGAAATCTATATGGAGAAATTCCAAATTTAATTCTCAATGTTGGAGAAAACCAGGCGGAAGAAGCATTAGTTTGGTGGAAAAACACATTCAAAGAAGATTTTTATATTGAAGTAAGTCGACACAATTTAGAAATTGAGAATCGCGTGAATACTACTTTGGTTGAATTAGCTCATAAACATGATGTTAAATTAGTTGCAACTAACAATACCTTTTACTTAAGCCAACATGATGCCCAAGCGCACGATGTTTTATTGTGTGTTAAGGACAATGAACTTGTTGAAACACCAAAAGGGCGTGGTCGTGGATTTCGATATGGCCTTGAAAACGACCAATATTATTTTAAATCAAGTGAAGAAATGAAGGCGCTTTTTAGCGATCTTCCTGAGGCAATTATTACAATTTCTGAAATTTTATCAAAATGTGAGCATTATCCTCTTGCAAGAGAAGTTCTTTTGCCTGCGTTTGACATACCAACGGAATTCATTTCACAAGAAGATTCTAATGATGCTGGAAAACGAGGAGAGAACAACTATTTACGTCATCTTACTTTAAAAGGAGCAGAAAAAAGATACGGTGAAATTTCAAATGAGCTACTTGAAAGAATAGATTTTGAACTTGCTACAATTGAAAAAACCAATTATCCTGGTTATTTTTTGATTGTCCAAGATTTCTGTCAGGCAGCAAGAGATATGGGAGTTTCTGTCGGTCCTGGAAGAGGTTCTGCTGCGGGCTCCGTTGTTGCTTATTGCACAGGCATCACGAATATTGACCCAATTAAGTACGATTTACTCTTTGAGCGTTTCTTGAATCCGGATCGTGTTTCTATGCCAGATATTGATATAGATTTTGATGACGAAGGTCGCGGCCGTGTTATAGATTATGTAATTCAGAAATACGGTGCAAATCAAGTTGCTCAAATCATCACTTTTGGTACAATGGCAGCTAAATCTGCTATTCGCGATGCGGCACGAGTTATGAATTTGCCGCTTCCAGAAGCTGATCGCTTGTCAAAATTAGTTCCTGATCTTTCCTTAAAAAATATTCTTTCTTGGGAGGAAGTTGCTGTAATAGACCATTTAAAAAATCAAGAGGCCATTTTAAATGCAAAAGAATTAAGGCGTGTAGCGCAAGGATCAAATTTAGCGGCAGAAGTCCTGCAAAAAGCAATGGAAATAGAGGGTTCACTTAGAAATACTGGAATTCATGCCTGTGGAATTATTATTACTCCAGATGACTTGACAAATTTTGTCCCTGTTGCTTTAGCAAAAGATTCTGATATGGTATGTACACAATATGATAATTCAGTTGCTGAAGATGCTGGTCTATTAAAAATGGATTTTTTAGGACTAAAAACATTGACTTTGATCAAAGATGCTGTGAAATTGGTCAAAGCTACTCAAGGAATTGATTTAGATCCTGATACATTTCCAATTGAAGATGATAAAACCTATTCTTTATTTCAAAGAGGAGAAACAATTGGCATATTTCAATACGAATCTCCAGGAATGCAAAAACATTTAAAGGATTTAAAGCCTACCGTTTTTGCAGATTTAATTGCAATGAATGCTTTGTATCGACCGGGTCCGATGGAATATATTCCTTCTTATTGCAAACGAAAACATGGTGAGGAAACCATTATTTATGATTTAGATGATTGCGAGGAGTATTTAAAGGAAACATACGGAATTACTGTATATCAAGAACAGGTCATGCTTTTATCTCAAAAATTAGCAGATTTTTCAAAGGGTGAAGCAGATACTTTGAGAAAAGCAATGGGAAAGAAGGACAGGAAAGTCTTGAATAAAATGAAGCCTGCATTTATTGAACGAGCAAGTACCAAAGGGCATAAAATTGAGTCTCTTGAGAAGATTTGGAAAGATTGGGAGGCTTTCGCCGCTTACGCATTTAATAAATCTCACTCAACTTGCTACGCTTGGATTGCTTACCAAACAGCTTATTTGAAAGCAAATTATCCTGCTGAATACATGTCTTCTGTTTTAAGTAATAATATGAATGACATTAAGCAAGTTACTTTTTTTATGGAGGAGTGTAGAAGAATGGGATTAGAGGTTTTAGGTCCTGACATAAATGAAAGCAGCTATACATTTTCTGTAAACAAATCAGGAGCAATCCGTTTTGGACTCGGAGCAATAAAAGGACTTGGTTCTTCAGCTATAGAATCAATAATAGAGGTGCGAAAAAATGGATTCTTTGAATCTATTTTTGATATGACAAAACGAATAAATCTAAGAGTTTGCACAAAAAAATCATTTGAAAGTCTTGCTTATGCTGGAGCTTTAGATTCATTCAAAAATGTTCATCGAGCACAGTATTTCTTTGTAGATGGAAATAACAGGAGTTTTTTAGATAATGCAATGAAATACGGTTCAAATTTTAAAGACAATCAATCTTCAGCTCAAGAATCTTTGTTTGGAGAGGGCTCTAGTGTTTCCATGCCTGAACCAAACGTTCCGGAATGCAATGAATGGCCTAATATTTTCCAATTAAATAAAGAAAAAGAAGTTATTGGAATTTTTATTTCGGGACATCCTTTAGATGATTTTAAGCTAGAAATTGATGCATTTTGCAATGGTAATATATCAATGCTTAGTGATATGGAATCGTATAAAGGAAGAGACATTATGATGCCAGCGATTGTCACCTTTTCCGAACATCGTTTTACAAAAAATGGAGATGGCTTTGGTACTCTAATAATTGAGGATTACCAGGATTCTTTTCGCTTAAATTTGTTCAAAGAAAATTATTTGAGATTCAAGCATTTTATGGTTCCTGGAACGTTTATTCTAATTAAAGGCAGGGTAGAGGTGCCTCGGTATAGAACTCAATTGGAATTTACTCCAAATAGCATTGAGCTTTTACAAGATTTAAGAGAAAAAAATACGAAGCAATTAAACTTAAAGATTTCTTCACGAGCTATGGATGAATTGTTAATTGAAAAGCTCAATCAATTATTTACAGATAATCAAGGTTCTTGTCCTATTCAATTTACAGTTTTTGACACTACAGAAGGTCTTGAAATCAATTTGCCATCTCGTTCTATACGTGTAAAACCAAGTAATGAACTATTTAAAGATTTAGCAAAGTTAGATATAGATTATAAGTTGAATTAGGAAAAAAGAAGTATTTAGTCTGTGTCTCTTTGACCTATAAATAAAGTTTTCACATTAAAAAAATCAAAATATTCTTATTAGCTCTAATTTCAAAGATTTCTGCATTTATTTTTCCTAGTATTTTAACATAAAAAAAACCATTTCGTTAAGAAATGGTTTACTTAATTAAGTTTTGCTTATGCTTCTTCAACAGGAACTAAAACTCTACCGCAGTATTCACAAACAATAATTTTTTTCTTGGTTACGATATCTAATTGTCTTTGGGGTGGAATTTTATTAAAACAACCACCACAAGAACCACGAACAACCTGAACTACTGCAAGTCCATTTTTAGCATTTTCGCGTAAACGAGTATAGGCAAATACCAAGCGACTTTCAATGTTCTTTTTTGCTTCCAAAGATGCTTTTAGTAAGCGATCTTCGTCAATTTTTGTTTCACTAATGATAGCGTCTAATTCTGAGGTCTTCATATCCAAGTCCTCTTGTTTGATTGTTAAACGATCTGTAGCTTCTGTTAAGATTTCTTTTTTACCTTCAATTTTAAATTTCGATTCTTTTGCTTTCTTTTCGTTTAATTTAATCTCTAATTCTTGAAATTCAACTTCTTTTGCTAAAGACTCAAACTCACGATTATTTCGAACATTATTTTGCTGCTCCTTATATTTTGCAATAGCAGTTTCCGAATCTTTGGAAGCTTGTTTACGATCAGAAATATCAGTTTCAATCTCGTTAATTTCATCGTTAATTTTTGAAATTCGGGTAGTCAAACCAAGAACTTCATCTTCTAAATCTTGAACTTCTAATGGAAGTTCACCACGTATTGTTCGAATGCGATCAATTTCTGAATCAATTTGTTGAAGCTTCAATAGCATATCAAGTTTATCGCTGATTGTAACTTCTTTCTTTTTAGTTGCAGTTGCTGCCATGTTCTAAAAGTAGTTTATTGGATTTGTATTTATTTCTGTTAAATGGATTGCAAAGTTAGTAAATTTTTCTTTAAGTTTCTCAGCTAATAAATTTGTTGTGAATTGTTCACTTTCAAAATGTCCAATATCAGCTATAAGCACTTTGTTTTCAGCGTCAAAAAACTCATGATATTTGAAATCTGCTGTTATAAAAACATCAACTTTTGCTTTCAACGCGTCTTGTAATAAGAAACTTCCGGAACCACCGCAAAGCGCTATTCTTTTGATGGATTTATTTAGTAATTGAGTATGCCGAATGATTCCACAATTAAAAATAGTTTTTAGTTCTTGTAAAAAGTCTTTTTCGCTCATAGCATTACCTAATTCTCCAATCATGCCAGCTCCTTCATCTTGATTTTTATTGTCAATTGGAAGAATTTCATATGGTATTTCTTCATATGGATGAGAAGTTTCAAGTGCTGCTAATACACCCTGTAATTTTGAATAAGACACGAGGTATTCTACTTTATATTCTGAAACACTACTTCTTAAATCCGCTTCGCCAATTACAGGCTTTGCCATTTCATTTGGCATAAATGTTCCGATTCCTTCTGTACGAAAATGACATTCTGAATAATTTCCAATTCTTCCAGCTCCTTTTTCAAATAGTGCTTTATCTAAAGGTTCTAGTGCTTCTTTTGGAAGATAAACAACAAGTTTACAAAGCTCACCTTTTTTTGGTCGTAATATCCTGCATTGTGTTAAACCAATTCTTTTTGCGATTTCAGCATTAACTCCTTGCTTATGATTGTCAAGATTCGTATGAATTGCATAGAGCGCAATATTATTTTGAATGCAGCGAATTACAACTCGTTCAATGTAGGTTTTACCTGTCAAACTTTTTAATCCATTAAAAATAATTGGGTGATGAGCAATAATTAAATTTACTCCTTTCCGAATAGCTTCATCAACTACTTCTTCTGTACTATCTAAGCAAATCAACGCGCTCTTCAGTTCCATTGATTTATTCCCGACAAGCAAACCAGAATTATCATAAGATTCTTGAAGACTTAAGGGGAAATTATCTTCGAGGTAATCAGTAATTTCTTGTAGTATCATTTTATAATTTTCGTGTTAATCCAAATGCAAAACCAAGACCGTTTGCTTTATGAATATAATCCCCTGTTTTCAAATAGGAACTATTTAATTGATTGCGGTATTGCGCAGCTATTCTGACACCATATAGTTTGCTCATTTCCACTTGAAATCCAACTGTTGTAATCCAAGAAATAACAAAAGAATTACATTCATTATTGTCTTTTAGTATCGCTGTATATTTTGTATTGACATCATTTGTCCATTGTTGCTTTTGACGATAGGATTGAAATAACTGGGGCTGTAATCCACTTGCTACAAAATATTTTAATCTAAGTCCGCCTTGAATTTTTAACTGTAAAGGCATTGAAATGTAGGAATAGCTAGTTTGATATGAAAAAGAGCTGTCATTTTCTGATGATTCCCAAGAATATTGCTCGCCATTTTGTAAATAAGACATTCCCCCATCAAAGTAGAGTGCTTTTGAAAGCGGCACACTTATTCCTAATGTAAAGCTCCAACGAACAAAGGATGTTTCAAATTCTCTTTCGCCTAATGGCTTTGCTAAAAAACCAGAATTTACAGAAAGATCTCGACTTGAATTAAAACGGCTAGCTTCAAAATAAAAGCAGCTACTGGTGTCATTTTTTAGTTTTTTTATTCCAGTCAAATTGTTTCCTATAATTTGAGAAATTGCTTGTAAAGAGAAAAAAAGTGAGAATAGAAGATTTATCTTTTTCATGCTGATTCAAAAGTACGAAATAGGAATGAAATTTATAGAATTTTAATCGCTATTGAATTGTTCTTATTTTCACGTTTCAAATAAATAGTTTTTATGCTATGATTTAATTAATTTTGGTGCTCTTATTTAAAACTAATGAACAAGCTTTTTTATTTCCTTTTATTCCTCCTTTTTTCACAAGTAATTTTTTCACAAGATTTTACGGTTCGTGGTTTTATTTATGATAAATCCAATGGAGAAGCTCTCGCTTATGAAAAAGTTAAGCTATTAAGTACAGATAGTACTGTTATAGCTGGAGCAGTATCGGATATAAATGGATTTTACTCAATTCCAAAATTAATTTTAGGGTCTTATATTTTAAAGATTGATAATCAAAAATATGAGCGAGTATTTATGAATATTGTAATGACCTCCAAAACTAAAATTTATGACGTAAAATTTGAGCTCATCAAAAAAGAAAACATTAAGGAGTTTGATGAAGTGAAGGTGAGTGCAGATAGCAAAACAAAGCGAACTCAAGTAGGAATTTCAGAATTAAAATTAGATCAAAAAGGCTTAGAAAGAATCCCAAGTTATGGGGCAGAGAATGATATTGTTGGTGCATTTAGTGTAACTCCTGGTGTTATTACAACTGGTGATCAAGGTGGCCAACTATACGTTCGTGGAGGTACGCCAATTCAAAACAAAATACTCTTAGATGGAATGACAGTTTATAATCCATTTCATTCTATCGGGTTCTTTTCTATTTTTGAAACAGAGCTTATTAAAAATGTTGATATCTATACTGGTGGTTTTGAATCAAAATATGGTGGTAGAATTTCATCTGTAATGGATATTACGTACAAAGATGGTAATCGTCAGAAATTTGGAGGAAAAGTTTCGGCTTCTCCATTTCTTGCAAAAATGGTATTAGAAGGGCCAATTGGAAAAGGAAAAGGAAATGAGTTAAGTTCAGGTTCTTATATATTTTCAGCAAAACATAGCTTATTAGATTACACTTCAAAAGAACTTTATCCAAGAGTAAATGATGGGAACGGTCTTCCTTTTAATTTTACCGATTTATATGGAAAAATTACTTTTACTGGAGATGGTGGATCTAAATTTAGTGCTTTTGGTTTTCACAATCAAGATAGTGTTAATTACAACATTGCAGATTTGAATTGGCAGGCTAAAGGTGGCGGGATAAATTTCTTAATGGCTCCTAGTGGATCTCCAATTTTTATTCGTGGACATGTAAATGGAAGTACTTTTAAAACAACTTTTTCTGAAGCTACATTAGAACCTAGGTTTTCAAGTATTGGTGGATTTGACCTTGGCTTCGATTTCTCCTATTTTTTAAGGAAGGAAGGAGAAATTAATTATGGTTTTAATTTTAATGGTTTCAATACCAATTTTGTCACCTACAATGAATTAGAACGTAAAATACAAGTTGAAAATTTCACAACAGAAATAGGGGGATATTTTAACTATCGAAAAATTACAAATCGATGGGTAATCCAAGTTGGAATGAGAATTCAAGCATATACTTCTCTTGGCACTATTTCGCCAGAACCGCGCCTTGGATTTAAATACAACACGAATGAAAATCTTCGTTTTAAATTTTCAGGTGGCCGCTATTCTCAAAATTTTACTTCAGCTTCCTCGGATAAAGATGTTGTTAATCTTTTTAATGGTATGTTATCTGCACCAACAAATGTTCAGGAAAATTTTGTTAACGAATTTCAAAAAACTATCAATGCAAAAAATGGCCTTCAATATGCTTGGCATGCGATTGGAGGATTTGAATACGATTTTAATAAGTTTTTAAATTTAAATGTAGAAGGATACTATAAATATTTCTCACAATTAAGTAATATAAATCCGAATAAACTTTACGATGACATTGCTCAATTTTCTGAAATTGATGATGTGTATAAAAAAGATTTTATTTTGGAATCAGGTCAATCTTACGGTGTAGATTTCTTATTAAAGTATAATAAAAATAGACTTTTTATCTGGTGTGTTTATTCATTGGGTAAAAGTACACGATGGGATGGTTTTAAAGAGTATTTCCCTGTTTTTGACAGAAGACATAATTTAAATTTAGTTGGATCTTATCTTTTCGGAAAGAAAAAAGACTACGAGTTTAATCTAAGATGGAATTTAGGTTCAGGTTTACCTTTTACACCAACTGCTGGATTTTATCAAGGAGAATCATTTGGAAATGGAGTTACTACAAATCCAAATGAGACAAATCCATCGACTGTTTCTACAATTTTAGGTGATTTTAATAGTCAACGCTTACCGTATTATCATCGTTTAGACATTACGTTTAAAAAACAATTCAACTTAAAAAATAAAAATGTAGTTGAAGTTGTTGCGAGTGTTACAAATGCTTACAACCGAAGTAATATTTTTTATGTAAACCGTGTTACAGCAAAAGAAATTTATCAGTTCCCTCTTTTACCAAGCTTTGGATTGAGTTATAAATTCTAGTTTATGGCAGATATTGCCCCTTTTTCAGCGATAAGACCAGTTCGAGATAAAGTTCATTTAGTTGCTACACGCCCATATTATTCGTATAAAAAAAATGTATTAATTGCTAAGTTAGATTCTAATCCTTTTACATTTTTACACATTATAAATCCTGAATTTGGAAATAATGTAAAAACTAAAGCTAATTCCAAAGAACGATTTGAGCTAGTTAGTAAAGGTTATGCAGATTTTTTTAAGCAAGGTATTTTAATAAAAGAAGATAGTCCAAGAATATATATTTATCGTCAGACAACAGAGAATCATGTTTTTACTGGTATTGTTGCGGGTTCAAGTATTGAAGAATACAACAAGGGAAAAATTAAAAAACACGAAGAAACGATAACTTCAAGAGAAACTATGTTTACAGATTATTTGGACATAGTTGGATTTAATGCTGAGCCAGTTTTACTTTCTTATGCCGGAACAACTGAAATTGATAATTTTTTAAGTAGTGCGATTCTTGATCGTCCTGAATATGAGTTTTCAACTACAGATAAAATTAAGCATGAATTATGGATACTCTCAGTTGAAGTCACAGCAGCTATTCAAAAAGCATTTTTGTCAATTGAAGCTACTTATATTGCTGATGGTCATCACAGAACTGCATCCTCAGCTAGACTTTTTGAAAAGCGAAAAAAAGAAGGATTACCAAGTTCAAAATGCGCATATTTCCTATCATTTTTAGTAGAAGAAAAAAGTCTAAAAGTCTCAGAGTATAATCGTTTTATAAAAGATTTAAAATTCCAAACCAAAGAAAATATTCTATTCTCTTTAAAAAACATTGGAACTTTAACAGGATTAGCTGAAATCCAGAAACCGCTTAAACAGCATCAATTCACAATTTGTTTTAAAGAGGAGTATTATACTTTTGAGCCTTTTGCTGATTTAATTGATACAAAGAACATTGTTAATTCAATTGATTCAGCTATTTTAACTGAATTTATTCTGACACCAATTCTAGGGATTCAAGATTTAAAAACTACTGATAACATTGAGTTTAGTCCTGGAAACATTCCACTTTCTGAGATAAAAGAAAATATAGATTCAGGAAAATATGCTCTTGCATTTTTACTTTTTCCACCAACAATTGAGCAAGTAAAAAAAGTTGCTGATGAAGGTTTAAATATGCCTCCAAAATCTACTTGGCTTGAACCGAAATTAAGAAGCGGTTTGACGATTTATACTATCAACGAATGATTTCTGAAAATTTTAAAATAATTAGGTCTCAAATTCCAGGAAATGTTTGCCTAGTTGCTGTTTCTAAGACTAAGTCAAAGGAACTAATTTTAGAAGCATATAATTTAGGGCAGAGGCATTTTGGAGAAAATAAAGTGCAAGAGTTGAGTGAAAAAGCCAGTGCGCTTCCAAAAGATATTCAATGGCATTTAATTGGACATTTACAAACCAACAAAGTAAAATACATTGCTGAATTTGTTCATTTGATTCATGCTGTAGATAGTTTGAAATTACTTCAAGAAATAAATAAACAAGCATTAAAACACAACAGAGTTATAGCTTGTCTTTTACAATTTTATATTGCAGATGAAGAAACGAAGTTTGGATTGAGTAGGGAGGAGGCGAAGCTATTATTATCGTCAGAGAGTTATTCAGTATTACAAAATATTAAAATTATTGGCGTTATGGGAATGGCATCTTTTGTAGATGACACAATTCAAATTAGCAATGAATTCAAAGCTTTGCAGGCTATATTTAGTGAAATAAAATCCGACTATTTCTCAAGTCAAACCTCTTTTAAAGAAATTTCAATGGGTATGAGTGGTGATTTTCAACTTGCTATTGAAGAAGGGAGTACAATGGTGCGAATTGGTAGTTCTCTATTCTCTTAGTTTAATTTTAGATTTTTCGGAACAAAAGAATTCCTTTTGCGTATAGCTTTGGGTGCAAAAAGAATACAGCTTTAAATTTAAACTTTATCCAAACTGGGAAAGTCTTCAGACAATTGATATATCCGTAGTTAACAAAGCTTTCGAAGCGATGGAAAAGGCATATGCTCCTTACAGCAAGTTTAAAGTTGGTGCAGCACTTCTTTTAGAAGACGGTCAGATAATTCAAGGAAATAATCAAGAAAATATAGCTTATCCGTCTGGACTTTGTGCAGAAAGAGTGGCATTATTTCATGCTGGTGCGCAATTTCCTGGAATAGCAGTTGATTTGATTTGTATTGTTGCTAAAGGAGATTTAATGCCTATAAGTCAGCTACTTTCTCCCTGTGGTGCTTGCCGACAGGTGATGCTTGAATCTGAAAACCGTCAAAATAAACCTATTCGTATTATTCTTGTAAATCAGGATAATAGAACTATGTGCATAGATTCAGTCCAAAATTTATTGCCTTTTGGCTTCGGTACTTTCCAATAATAAATCATGAATTAAAATTTTTCTATCGCTTATGCTTAAGTTTTTTAAAAATAAATGGTTTAGAATTCCTTATACTATTTTATTGTATGCTTTTTCTATTTATGGCTTTTTCTTGACTATTACATATTTTGCGATGAAATATGAGTGGACCAAAGACAAGGGAATGATTGACTCCAATAATCGTTATTTTCAAAACATGCATGATAAGTACAATCAGTCCTTTCGAATTGACAGTATTTCAATGCAAAAATACCGTTATGAGGCTTTAAATCGTATTATTGTGTTAAATGAATTTTATCCTTTAAATGCAAAATATATTTTGGATGCATGGGCTAGAAATCAAGATGAAAAATTAACACTTCAAATGCTAGATGCTGTAGATTTAAAAATGAAATCTAATCAAGAATATCGAAATGCACTTCAAGTGATGCGAAATAGTAAATTAAAAAAACACAAAACAACAGGTTTGAGTGTATTTGATTGGATGAATGTAGGGGAATGGAAAGCATTTAGAATTGCTGTTCAAAAAGATAAAAAATGTATTGATTCTGTTGCAAAAATAACAGGAGTTGAAGGCAGATTAATAGTTTCTTGTCTGGCCGGAGAACAAATTCGCTTGTTTAATTCTAGACGTGAGTCGTTAAAAAAATACATAAGTCCGCTGCAATCATTGGTATTGGAAAATAATCTTTCTTACGGTGTAACAGGTATAAAAGAACATACAGCTATGAATATTGAACGGTATCTTAAAGACCCCAATAGCGAATATTATTTAGGGAAAAAATACGAGCATCTTTTAGATTATGATAGTACGCAAAGCTATTTTAATTCGATAAATGATACAATGAGTGTTCGATTAAGACGCCTCGTTCAATTCAATGACCATTATTATTCCTATTTATATGCTGCACTTTTTGTAAAACAAATAAAAATGCAATGGGAACGCGCCGGTTTTCCTTTGGACAATCGACCTGAAATTTTAGCATCACTTTTTAACTTAGGCTATAGTAAATCAAAGCCAAAGAAAAATCCAAGTGTAGGAGGTTCAAATTATCAAGTTGGAGAAAGTCAATATACCTTTGGTGCTGTAGCTTTTGAATTTTATTATTCAGGAGAACTTCTAGATGTTTTCCCATATCAGAAAAAGCGTTTTGATTGGGATACTAATTAATCTTTTTTGAATAACTTTCAGAAATAAAAAAGGCCGAATTTAATCAGCCTTTTTAAAATGGGAGGGAGACGGGTCTCGAACCCGCGACCTTCGGTACCACAAACCGACGCTCTAACCAACTGAGCTACAACCTCCATTTTAGTGGCACAAATATACTAATTTCTTTTAAATAAATACTGCATCAGATTGTTGAGAACAAAACTATTCATGGCTTTTTAATTTTGACAGAAGAGATTTCTATATTTCAATTCAATGCCCAATTAGTCCGGTCTAAACTTCTGTACTGTATTGCTTCAGCAATATGCGCAGCTTCAATTTTTTCTTTAGACTCTAAATCAGCAATGGTTCGCGCTACTTTTAAAATGCGATCATAAGCCCGTGCAGAAAGCCCCATTTTATCCATTGCAATTTTTAACAACTGACTTCCTGCTTTATCAATTTTACAGTGTTCTTCAAACTCCTTCATTGACATTTGCGCATTGCAGTGAATACCATTTCTTAAGAGATACCTGTTTTTCTGAATTGTTCTTGCAGCTCCAACACGCTCTCTTATTTCTTTACTTCCTTCGCTGGGTTTGGAATTGGCTAATTCATCAAAAGAAACTGGAGTTACTTCAATATGAATGTCTATCCTATCAAGTAAAGGGCCAGAAATTTTGTTTAAATATCTTTGCACAACTCCAGGCCCGCATACACATTCTTTTTCGGGGTGATTGAAGTAGCCACACGGACATGGATTCATTGCTGCAACTAACATAAAACTAGCTGGATAGTCGATTGAGAATTTTGCACGAGAAATATTGACTGTTCGATCTTCTAGTGGTTGCCGCATGACTTCTAGCACCGTTCTTTTGTATTCTGGTAATTCATCTAAAAAAAGAACGCCATTGTGAGCTAAGGATATCTCTCCAGGTTGTGGATAAGACCCGCCACCTATTAATCCAATATCAGAAATAGTGTGATGTGGTTTTCTAAATGGTCTTTGAGAAATAATTCCAACTTGTCCTTTAACTTTTCCTGCAACACTGTGAATTTTTGTGGTTTCTAGTGCTTCATCTAAACTCATAGGTGGCAAAATACTTCCTAATCGTTTAGCTAGCATTGATTTTCCTGAGCCAGGTGGGCCAATTAAAATAACATTATGACCACCAGAAGCTGCAATTTCAAAGGCTCTTTTTATATTCATTTGTCCTTTTACATCTCTAAAATCAAGCTCAAAGTCCTCAATTAATTGTCCAAATTGCTTTTCTACATCAACAATTGTTTGTTGCATTCCTCCTTTTTCTTGATTTAAAAATTTTATAACTTCAACTAAATTTTCTGCTCCAAATACCTCTAAGTTATTTACAACAGCAGCCTCGAGTGCATTTGCTTTAGGAACAATGATTCCTTTAAATCCTTCTTCTTTTGCTTTCAGCGCAATAGCCAAAATACCTCTTGTGGCTTGAATTGAACCATCAAGTGAGAGTTCCCCAATTAAAATATACTTGCTTAGTAATTCTAATTTTACTTGCTTGCTCACCGCTAAAATTCCTATGGCAATTGGTAAATCAAAAACAGAACCTTCTTTACGAATATCAGCGGGCGCCATATTTACGGTAATTTCTCTACCTGGAAATTTGAGATTATTATTTTTAAATGCAGCTTTTATACGTTGCTGACTTTCTTTAACCGCATTATCAGGAAGCCCAACCAAATAAAAGTTAATACCGATTTCTAAATTTACTTCGATTGTAATTGTGGTGGCATTTATTCCAAACACTGTACTGGAGTAGGTTTTGACTAACATTAATAGAATAATTTAAATATTATCTACATTAAGTTAGTGAATAAGTTGAGTTAATCCATCAAGAAACAAATTAATTTTTAAGAAATTTTTACTTTTTTGATTTCTTGGGTGAATAAATATAAACTCAATAAACAAATCCAAAAGCAATAAAAAATAATTCCACTTTGCCGTTGCAGCATTGATTCAAATAAGGAATTAAAGAGAAGATTACTTGATAAAATTATTAACAAATAATTTTTGTATTTTAAACCATTGTAAATACTAGAAAATAAAATTGCAAAAAATACAAGAAGTCCAAAAAAACCAATTTCAACTGCTGATTGTAAAAACTGATTATGAGGGTTAAAATTTTGTTTAGTTAATTCTTTTTGTTTTAATATGATTAATTCTTTATTCATAAATTCATCCATATTTCCTGTTCCAACTCCAAAAGGATGCTTATAAAAAATTTGAAAAGCAGCAGTCCACAAAATAATTCTGACCGATGAAGAAGATAAAGTTTGTTCTCTATTTTCTACAAAACTTTTAGGGTTTTTAGAATATTCTATTACGTTTGAAGTTGAGTCTTT
>JBILAB010000010.1:0-24053 GCA_044354455.1 Crocinitomicaceae bacterium
GCACAATCTTACATTTTAGATACTGACTTCCAACTTGGAATTCCAACAAATTATTCAATAGTTGATAATGATTTTAATGCTCCAAACAGTCAAGTTGCAAATTTTACAAGTGCATGGATTGGAATAGTTGACCCAGAAGATTCAATAAATAAAGTCGCTGCGGCAACTTCTTATTTTTCACTTGAAGATACCGCAAGTCGATGGTTAATTACGCCTGCACTTTCTCTTTCTTCGTTTGGAAATTTTATTTCATGGAAAGCAAAATCACACGACCCTTCTTTCCCAGATAATTATATGGTTTTAGTTTCTACAACTGATAGTCTAATTAGTAGTTTTACGGACACTATTGGAGATATTGAACAAGAGAATTTTGAGTGGACAGAAAGAGAGGTAAATCTTAGTGAAAATGGATACAATAGCCAAACTATCTATGTTGCTTTTGTAAATACGACATTTGATGGCTACATTCTTTATTTAGATTCTATTCAAGCTCGAATTGAAGATCCAGTTGGAAACATAGAACTTCAATCAATAAGTGTTAAAATGTATCCAAATCCCACTAACGACTTTTGTATTATTGATTGTGAAAAACCCATAAAATCTATTAAAATAAGTGATTTTAATGGTCGACTTATTGCTACTATTGAGGAGCAAACTATTGATCTGAGAAATTATAAAAGCGGTATTTATTTTATTTCATTAAATATTGAAAATCAAATGATTACTAAGCGTATAGTAAAGCTTTAGTTTTGGTGAAAACGCTAATAGAAAAAGTTCAAAAACACATTCAAGAGCAATTTGCAACAATGGAAGGGAGCCACGATTGGTTCCACATTGAACGCGTTTTAAAAATGGCGCAATTCATTCAGTCAAAAGAAGGAGGCGACTTTGAATTAATTTCTTTAACTGCGCTTTTGCATGATATTGCAGATCACAAATACAACAATTATAATTTTGAAATAGGAGCTACTAAAGCTTTTGATTTATTAATTTCAGAAGGAGCCAATCAAGAATTGGCAGAAAAAGTAGCAAGCTTAATAAATATTATTTCCTTTAAAGGAGGTGACGTAAGTGACCAAGAAACAAGCTTAGAAGGTAAAATTGTGAGGGATGCAGATCGCTTAGATGCAATTGGTGCAATTGGCATTGCTAGAGCTTTCGCATATGGTGGAAGTAAATCTCGACCTCTTTTTAATCCTGATATTTCTCCAATAATGCACACATCAAAAGAAGAATATGCTAAGTCAAAAAGTCATACGGTGAATCATTTTTACGAGAAACTACTTTTACTAAAAGACCGAATGGAAACTAATACCGCTAAAGAAATTGCAGATAAAAGACATGAAATTATGCTGCGATTTTTAGATGATTTTAAAAAAGAATGGAGCTTTACCATTTAATAGTTGGGTGATTTACAGAAAGTTTTTTCTCTTTCTGATCCATGATAATTTTATTTTCGAGTACTTTTTTACTCTCAGGATAAAGCGGGACATGATTTCTTCCAAGTTTTAACTGTTTAACTTGCTCACAAACATCAACGATTTCTTTCGACAGATACGTTTTACAAAAAAAGCTCCAAACATAGTCAATCGCTAAATCGTTTGGATGAATAAGGTCTTTTTTATAAAACCGATAATCCCTCAAATCATCCATCACCAATTCATACGCAGGAAAATAAGAACAATTGTGATTTTTTGTCAATTCAGCAATTACTTGAATCAAACATGCTTTACTGCGATTATTTTCCACATATCCATCTTTCAAATGCCTAACTGGACTTACAGTAAATACAATTTGTAGATTGGAATTAAAATTTATTAAATCTCTTATTATCCCTTGCCAAAAGTCAACTAAATCCTTAATCTCGGAAAGTTCTTTTTGGAAACAATTACCAGCTTGTTTGTGACAATTTGCTACAAGTTTATCACTATCTAAATGGCGATAAGCGAAGGCCGAACCAAAGGTTATAAAAAGAAATTTTGCCTTTCCTAATTTATCTTTTAAGGCTTCACGTTCTTGAATTATTCGCTTCTTTAAATCATTTGAAGTTAAAGCATAAATTTTTCCTGAACTGCCCCAATGAAAGAATAAATCGTCCTTTTTTATACTTTCAACTTCCTTTTCTGAATGAATAGCATCCAAAAGTAATTGACCAAGAGGTCTTGGGTGAAAGATAGTACCAAAGACATTGCTCGTTGCATCCAAACCCGATAAAATTGCCTGATTTCCAATTTCCTCAGAAAAACAACTACCTAGAAAGAGAATTGAATCGCCAAAATTTATTTTAGTTTGACTTTCAATTACATCCATTGATAAGCGAAAGGAATCTTTCATCAATTAGAAATTAAATTTTGAGCATTTAACTTTGCAGCATCCGTAATTTTTTCTCCACTCATCAAACGTGCAATTTCATTAATTCGATCTTGCTCATACAAATATTCGACATTCGTCTTCATTTGTTTATTTTCAAGTTCTTTGCTAACAAACAAGTGATGTTCAGCTTTTGCTGCAACTTGAGGAAGGTGAGAAATTGCTATAAGTTGAACTTTAGTTCCCATTTGCTTCAATAGAACTCCAATTTTTTGTGCTACTTCACCAGAAACTCCTGTATCTATTTCATCGAATAAAATGGTAGGTAAGTCACGCTTTTCAGAAACTAACTTTTGAAGTGCCAACATCAAACGAGAAAGCTCTCCCCCACTCGCAGCTTTTTCTATAGCTATTGGATCAATCCCAAAATTTGCAGAAAATAAAAAAGAAGAATTTGTTAAGCCAAATGAATTCAATTCACTATTCAAACTAAGATTAAAATCTAATTTCGTGTGTGGAAGTTTTAAATCCAATAAAATTCCTTGTAGATCTGAAAGGATAATCCCTTCTGCATTAGTTCTTTTTTCATGTAAAATTGTTGCTTTTTCGCGTAAAAGTTTTTCCAACCTAGCAACTTGCTTAGTTTGTTGTTCTACCTCGCTATTTAAAGCAGCTACCGTTTCTACTTTCGTCCGTAAATCTTCTTCAAATAATTTTAATTGTTCCTGATCTTGAACTCTGTGCTTACTGAGAGCTGAATTGAAGGCGTCTAACGAAGTTATTAATTCCACTAATTGCTTTGGGTCAGCATGTGCATTATCGAAATGACGTAAGGAATCGTTCGAAAGATCTTTTAACTCAAGTAAAACAACATCTAAGCGACTTTTAATTGCATTAAGATTTGTATCCAGATGTGTATTTTTATCAATACTACCTTTTATAGTTTGAAGTTGTTCAAAAATTCCATTTTCGTCTGTCAGTGATATTAATTGTGAAAAAACAGCTTTTAGGTTTTCGGAATTCTCCATTCGCGATAACTCACTTTCAATAAAGGAATAATCAATAGCATCCAAGCGCAAGGACTTTAATTCACTTAAAACAAATAAGTTGTAATCCTGCGCTTGTAATATATTACTAAGTTCTTCCTGCTTTTTAGAAAGCAAACGATTTAAATTTGAAAGTTCTTTGAAATCCGCAGAGAAAGCTGTACGCTCTTTTTCTAAGCCCGCAAGAATATCTATTAATTCAAGTTGATACGACTTTGATTTTAACTCTAAAGTATTGTATTGCGAATGAATTTGAATCAGAAGTACTGTCAAGTTTCGAAGCACAGACAACTGAACCGGAGTATCATTTATAAAACAACGCGATTTCCCTTCCTTACTAATTTCACGGCGGACAATTAAGTGTCTATCAAAATCTAAATCATGCTCCACAAAAAATAATCTAAATTTTTCAGAAATTGTAAACTCTCCCTCAACAGAAGCTTTAGATTTTTTTGTTCCAATAACTGAAAAATCTGTACGCTCTCCTAATAGAAGGTTTAAAGCATTTAAAAGTATAGATTTCCCAGAACCTGTTTCGCCCGTAATAACGGTATAGCCAGCGTTAAAATTGATTTGAACTTCATCTATCAATGCAAAATTAGATATGCGAAGTATTCGAAGCATTTTAATCTAAAATTGTCGAGTAGCGTGTGGAATTTGCAGAATCTAATTTCTTAAGTAAGTTCACAAATTCAGTTTTATCCTTCATTTCCGAATCGGACATTACATTTTTAAACTCTGTTATTTTACTACTTAAAAAATTTAAAATATTAACATTATTAGGACGCGTCAAAACTACAGCAGGTAATTTATTCAAAGCATCGTACATCTGCTTCTTCGCCTCAACTTTCTTATCATACAAATGATCAATTCCTTGTCGATGATACAAATAATTACATTCACGTAAGGGATCAAAAAACTGTTGCATCATGTTATCTACTAACCAAAAGCGATTTTTTTTGCCTGGCTCAGCAGATCTCCATCCAGCAGTATTTGAAGCCTGAGCATTCGTTACAATTTGCTGGGCTTCTACAAAATAGGGACTGCCACCTTTTAATGAATAAGAATCGTAGTCCATACCTATTATAAAATAAGCATAGAATGCTAAAATTGAAGATAAATTATCGCGGTATTGATTTGCTGAAAACAACAAAGGAGTATTTCTAGAATAGGAGAATATTAAATTATCATCTTGAAAATTAAATAGTACAGAATTGTAATTAGAATTAAAAGCAGGGCGTGTTGATTGAACTTGAATATAGCCAGTATAATTTCCAAGACTCGGAATAGTTTTTATTTGAATTTGAAGCACACAATTAATACGTTCCTCTGGAGCAAACTTATCTTTTGTCCAAGAAGTAGTATTCATTAAATCAGTGACGCTTTGTTTCATTTGCTCAATTACTTCTTTTTCCACCGAACTAACCTCAACCTTAGCATCAATAATTACAGAAACCTGACAATTCAATTCTTGCGAAAAAACAGGAAAACAAAAAATCAGTAAAACAACTATCAAAACTTTTTTTAGCATCACATCAATTTTAAAATTGTATCAATTATATCGTTTGCCACTTCTCTTTTACTTTTCGCTGGAAAAGCATATTTCCCCTTGTTTTTATCTAAGATAGTAATTTTATTTGTTTCTTTTTTAAATCCAGCTTCTTTGTCCTCCATTGAATTTAAAACTATCATATCCATTTTTTTTGATTCCAATTTATTTAACGCATTTTCAAGAGCATTATTTGTTTCTAGGGCAAATCCAACAACAATTTGTTTAGACACTCTATTTTCTGAGGCCCAAGATAAAATATCAGGGTTTTTAAGGAGTTTTAAATTTAGATTTGACTCCGTTTTTTTTATTTTTTGAGACTCAATCTTCTCTGGGCGATAATCTGAAACTGCTGCAGAAAATATTCCAATATCTTTATTTTTCCAATTTTTTTGAACTGCTAAAAGCATTTCCTCAGCAGTAAAAACAGGAATTATATTTAAATTAGGATGAGCTAAATCCAAATTAGATGGACCACAAATCAAACAGACATCCCAAGCTTTTGCGAGACATATTTCTGCTAAAGCGAAGCCCATTTTTCCACTTGAATGATTTCCAATAAACCGAACTGGATCAATCGCTTCATAGCTAGGACCGGCAGTAATAAGAATCTTTTTTTTGCTTCTTAACTCTATAGCGCTAAAAGGAAAATTAACTTGAATAAAATGTAAAATATTTTCTGGTTCCTCCATTCTTCCTTCTCCTTCCAAACCACTTGCCAAACTTCCATTTGTTGCAGGAATTACGAGAACATTATCACTAATTAATTGCTGTAAATTTCTCTTAAAAGTTGGATGTTGGTACATGTCTAAATCCATTGCTGGAGCGATAATTGTTTTAGACTTAGATGAGTAATAACAAGCTAATAAAAGATTATCGCAGATGCCGTTAGCCATTTTAGCTATTGTATTAGCTGTTGCTGGTGCAATTATGTATAAATCCGCCCAAAGAGCTAATTCGACATGGTTTGTCCAAAGACCTGACTCTTTATTCCAAAATTCTATGGCAACAGGATTTTGAGACAAAGTAGACACAACAAGAGGACTAATAAAATCAGAAGCTGCAGGAGTCATAACGCATTTAACTTCTGCCCCTTGGTTTTTCAATAATCGTATGAAGTAAGCAATTTTATAAGCTGCAATACCTCCTGAAATACCGAGAAGGATGCGCTTTCCGTACATTAATCCTCTAATTCTGGATTTCGCATATAGATTTTATCATCTAAAAGCTCTTGTGTAGCGATTGCCGTTGGCTTGGCCATTTTTTCGTAGTGTTTTGAAATTTCGATTTGCTCTCTATTTTCAAAAATCTCTTCCAAGTTATCAGTTGTTGTTGCAAATTCCTGTAATTTTTGTGTTAACTCTTCTTTCACAGTTGCACTAATTTGATTTGCACGTTTTGAAATAGCAACTAAAGATTGGTAAATATTACCGGTTTTTTCTTCCAAAAGAATTGTATCTCTAGTAATTATTGATTTTTCCGCTGCTGTTGGTTTTAAACTCATCGACATTTTATTTCTTTAGTTTTGTTTTACAGAAAAACTATTTATTAATAAATTCAATTCTTTAATATAAACTGAATTCTCATAATTTTTCACAAAGTTAAGGAATCTTTCGTTAGATTTCTCTATTCGCTCCTCTTTTTTGCTTTCAATGCTATTCTTAGCAAGAAAGACTGAGTTTTTTACATAGATATAATTAACTTCTTCACTAAACCTTGAATTCATGTATTTATCCATAAAAATCTCACAAGATGTAACAGCAGCTTTATAATTCTGGGTTTTTGAATACAATTTTACAGCGTCAAAGTCCTTTAATTCTAATTTAAATGTTAATCTATCAATTATTTTATTGCAAGAATCTACCAATATAGATTGAGGGAAAACATCAACAAATTGTTGCACATTATTAATTGCTATTATTGTCTCGCTTTGATCCAAAGAAAACTCAGGTGAATTGTTAACACTGCATAAAGCTTTAAGAAATAAGGCATTTTCAGACTTTTTGCTATAGGGAAACCGTTCCACAAAGCTATTAAAATAATATCCTGCCATGTTGTAATCTTCAAGTTTATAATAACTATCTGCCAGACGAAAATAGCATAACTCACCCTCCGATGTTTTAGGAGAATGCTGATATACCTGCTCAAAAAGAACAATAGATCTTTCAAATTCAGCTTTATCGTAAAGTTTATTTGAAAGCTCAAATTTTAATTGATAATCATCTCCATTTACTATTTTCCGATAGTCTGAACAAGAAAAAAGCGTAAAAAATAATAAAATAGCACAAAGATTTACTGTATTTTTCATATATTATTTTATCCTTAAACTTTTCCCTAGTTGAATTATAGATGTTGGCTTTATTCCATTTAATTGACACAATTTAGTAACAGTAGTATTGTTTCTATCAGCTATTTCAGTCAAAGTATCTCCAGACTTAACTCTGTAATACCTGATTTTAGGTTTTTGAACCACAACTGGAGGTTTGATTAAAGGAATAGGAATCGATAGACTATCATTTATTTCTGAAAGTTCTGTTAAATGTGAGTCATCAAAAAATTCTGATGGTTTAAGCCCTGGTGCAAAAAGTGATTTATGAACAAAAAAATTCTCTTGCTTTAATTTTTTATTCTCAAAATCAATCATAAAATCAGGGTTAATTGGTGCCTCGTAAAATCGAATTTCAAAATGTAAATGAGGCCCCGAAGAACGTCCAGTACTTCCGCCAAGGCCAATTGGCTCTCCAGCAATAACATCTTGATCAGGAAACACTAAAAATTTGCTTAAATGAGCAGAAAAAGTTTCTAATCCATTATGGTGACGAATAATTACTAAATTACCAAAGCCCCCATCATTGTATTTTGCATAGCGAATTTTTCCGGACCAAACTGCATATATTGTATCACCTGTTTTTAAACTTATGTCAATTCCATTATGATTTCTTCCTTTTCTTAAACCATATCGAGAAGTTACTGTACCTAGAACCGGCATTTTAAAATCAATCTTTAGTTTATTTTTAGGGTTCAACCAAATAGTATCTCTTAATTTACTCAAATCATTATTTTTACTCGTAAAACAGACTTCATTATTCCAAGATTGTGTATACGGAATATCTTGATCTTTCGACATTATAGTATGAATTCTCTTATTCATTATACCATCAAATATTGGTTTATTGAAAAAAGACCAAGTTTTATTTGAATAAATTAGCATTTTTCCATAGGGCGTATCAACAGTATCCATAACCCTTTGTGCTTCTATAAAAGAAGAAAAAGAAGTAATAAAAAGTAACAGCAAGAAAAAAGTTGACTTCAAGAATTTTGCTTTTTAAAGATTCCAAAGATAGTGAAAACCATTTAGATGAGCTTAACATCAATGACTTCTATATTAAAAAATACAGACTCATTTGCTTTTATCAATGAAGAATATCCTCTAGATCCATATGCCTGTTTGCTATCTAAAATAACATAATACTTATCCCCTTTGCAAGCATTTTTTAGCAATTTTCGCAAACCTGGCACTATATTTTTATCACCAATGGTATATTTAATAGGAAAATTTGAAAGATATGTATTCATGACCGAACCCTTTGATTCTGTGGAAACAATTGCATGAAATGTTAATTCCTTTTTTAATTTTTCTGTAGTTTTTTCAATTCCCTCTTTCAATTTCCAAGAAGTTATTCCATTCTCATCTATTCCAGGAGAGACAAAAGAATGAACTTTAACGTATAACCAATTAGCTGTATTTGGTGGTATTATATTTTTAATTCCTTTTTCACCATACGCCAATTCAGCTGGTATTTCAATTTTAGCAAAATCTCCAACAGAAAGTTCTTGAATTGCGATATCCCAACCCGGAGTTTGCATATTATAACCAAGAACAAAAGGAATAAAAGGAAGATTTAATTTATTATTTCCATCAATGATTTTTCCATCTGGCAAAGCTAAACGATATTCTAAAAGCACCATCTCACCGCGTTTAATTTTGCGACCGCCATTATTAACAATCCATTTTAGTACAATTCCATTATCTAAAATTTTAGTGTTTTGAATTTTTCCTTTTTCAAAGGTTTTTAAATTATTTTTACCATCATTCATATTAAAGGAAGTATCCTTAACAACATTTTTTGGCTTATTTATAGAAGTTTTTAAATTCTTCCTCTTTTTGCGAGAAGTATTATTAGAATTAAAAAATAAAAAGGCAAGAGCTATAAATAACGTAGTTAATGCAATTAGAATATATTTCATTTTTTTATGTCTATTAATTCAACATCTATATATAAGATGGATTGAGGTGGTATATTCTGTCGATCACCCAATAAACCATGACCTAAGTGACTTGGTAAGATTGCTTTTGCTCTATCTCCAACCTTCATGTATTTAACAAGTTCATGAATACCAAATTCTTTTTCACTTTTTTCAATTCCAAAATGCTCATATTCATTATCTATTGTCTCATAGCAAATAGTACCATCCAATAAAGAAATCTTTATTTTTATTGTGGCTAACTGACCCGAAGTAGCAAATTCTGTCCCAGTTCCATTTTTATAAATCATATAACGCAATCCAGAATCACTTGATTTCATTTTAAGGGAAGTATGGTGGTCTAAGAATAATTTAATCTGAATTTGCTCACGAATAGTTAACTCTTGATTAAAATCAACTGAATGGCCATTACTCCATTCTTTTTCTTCTTCTTGAGGTTTTTTCTCAGGCCTGCAAGATAAAAGAATTAGTAAAACAAATAAATAATTTGTGGAACTTCTTATCATGGTATTAATTCATCCAGTAACGATTTAAATCGAGAGATTGTTACATTTAATGATTCTGAACTAAATCCTCCAGCTGAATATTTGTGTCCACCTCCAGAAAAGTTTTTCTCTGCAAAATCGTTTACAAAAAAAGCGCCTTTTGAGCGAAATGACATCTTTATACCTTCCTGAGCTTCCATTAAAAATAATGCGATTGAAATTCCTTCAATTGATAAAATAACATTCACTAGCCCTTCGGTATCTCCTTTTTGATAATTAAATCGCAGAAGCTCTTCAGATGACAAAGAAATTATTCCAATTGGATACCCTGGTATTTTTTCAAATTTATTTGCAATTGCGTACGCTCTCAGTTGAATTTTATCAAGTGTATTCACATCAAAAATTTCCTCGTGTATTTTAAAATGCTCTACTCCCATTTCGAGAAGATGCGCTAAAATAAGATGTGTTTTTGCTGTAACGGAAGGATAGCGAAATGAGCCTGTATCAGTTAGAATCCCTAAATAAATAGCTTCGCAGCAACTTTTATTCAGAAAATCCTTTGCTCCCATTTCATCAATACATTCATAAATAAGTTGGGCAGTAGAACAAATTTCTGGCCGTGAAATTACTATTTCGCAAAATTCAGCAGGGTTTTGATGATGATCAATCATTACCTTTTTACATTTAACCTTTTCTAATAAAGCTTCCATTTGCTTACCTACTCTACTAGGAGCATTGTAATCCAAACAAAAAACCAAATCAAAATCAGCTAAGACCAAATCTACTTTCGCATGATCTTTTTCATAAATTAAAAAATCTACATTCTTTAAGAAGGGGAGCAAAAAATCAGCGGGTTCATCAGGCAGAAGAATAAGTGATTCTTTTCCTTGTGCTTTTAAAAAATGATGCCAAGCAACAGAACTTCCAATTGCATCACCATCTGGCGACTTATGAGTAGTAATAAGAATTTTATTGCTCTGATTTAGTGTAGTCTTTAATTTTTGAATCATGCAGTAAAGTTACTCTTTCTTTTGCATCTGTTCATCTTCTTCTGGATCAGGAGGGAAAAGCTTAGGTGCATCCGCAAACCCTTGTAGGCGATCCAACATATCTTCCATTTGTGAAATAGAAATATGTTTAGCGATAATTTTTTTATCCTTATCTAAGATGTAAACCTTGGGCATTGAGAAAATATCATAAATAGTTTGGTAATTTAATGATTCTAAAGTCGTCGGCTTTCCTTTTTCACCTGGATATACTGGCACTAAACTATTGGGGTCTACTTTTGCTTGCTCATAAAGTTTATCTGTTACTGCTACATTAATAAAAGACATGTTATTTTCACGAATAAATTTTTTCCAACCTTCAAAATCTTTTCCAATTGCCTTACCAATAGCATAAATTTCTATGTTTCTTGGCTTAAACTTTTTCTGATAAAGTGTCTCTAATTTTGGCGTAGTCTTTTTGCAATGACCACATTCTGGGTCCCAAAAATAAACGATTGTGTAATCTGATTTTAAGCTATAGAAATCAAACCACTTTGTATCAGTTGTATCTCTCAATATCAAGTTTGGTGGGCGAGCGCCAATCACAAGATTTAATTTATTTTTCAAGTTGTCACACATGTCCTCAAATTTATCTTCAGCAACCCAAAATGCTGGCGATTTACCCGCTGCATTTTTTGTGCAATAGTAACGATCTAACATATACAAATAAACTTTATCCATACCCATTATGTCACTTTTCCCAAAAGTAGATGCTATCCAACCAACAGAGTACTCAAACATTTTTGAATTTTGAGGTAAGCGATCACAAAAATTAAAGGCAGAATAAAGAACTGAATCCCAGTGTTGAACACACATATTTTTTCCAAAATAAAATTCTAATTTGTTATGAAAAACAGGGGTGTTTACCAAGGCATCATCGTTTAAATCAACATTATCCCAAAAATGATATCTATAAAACTTATACCTAAAATTAGAATCTATAATACGACCAGCTTCATCTCTTGGTGATTCAGGAATAAAGATATCCCTTGACATTTTTACAATTTTACCAACTAATTTTGTCGGATTTTCTTCTATCAATTTTAACTGATAATCATCTACATCCTTGTTCTTTTTATCGATTTGATCAGATAAATTTTTATATTCAGAATTACCTTTATCTAAAAGACTTCGCTTTTCTGTTAATTTATTGAGCTCAGATCTTTGAGTCTGAATAAAATTGACATAAGGAATAAACAATGAATTTTCAACAGATTTTTTAACCTTCATATTTGGAATAAAATCAGGTGAGCTCGTTTCTAAAATAACTTCCTCATTGTTGTAAATAAACTCAAAATACCTCTGTCCTGGAAAAAACAAGCCAACAATACCTGGTTTTTGCTTTGAACCTTCAAAAACAACCTGTCCGTTTTTCATTTCAGCAGTATCAGCGTAGTATAATTTTTCTCCATAATAACGGATAAGATATACAGTAGTGTCTTTTTCATTTAAGACTTTAATTCTAATTTTTTGACTAAAACCTTGAAATAAAAGAAGAATAAATAGACTAAAAAATAAATTTTTCATATTGAATAAATTATAATAATGTGTTAATTTAAAGTGAATTTTAGGATTCTAATAATCTTCGAATAATTTTAACAATTCTTTAACCAATTAAATAGAAAGGAATACAATTTAAAAATTAAAACAAAAGTAACTTAATTAGACAATTTATCAATTGCTTGAGAAAATAATTGAACATTTGAATAAGGATCTAAATAATGGACAGAAGAATAGCGTCTAAGCCAAGTCAACTGTCGTTTTGCATAATTTCTAGTATGCTGCTTTATATTTTCAATGGCTGTTTCTAGTGAGCACTTATTGTCAAAAACCTCAAAAATCTCTGAATAACCTAAGGTTTTGAGAGGGCTTAAGCTTTTAAATTGCTGAAGGCCATTAACTTCATCTACTAAACCATTCGTTAGCATCTCATCAACACGCAAATTAATTCTATCGTAAAGATCCTCCCTTTTCCAAGCAATACTAAAACGAACAATATCATAGGGTAAATCATTCTTAAAACCTTTTCTTAGAGATGAATAAGGTTGATTTGTCATTCTGATAACCTCTAAAGCGCGAATTACTCGAACAGGATTTTTTAAATCTGCAGAAAGGCAATATTCAGGGTCTTTTTCACGCAATTCATCCACCAAAACAGCTAATCCTTCATGCTCAAAGATTTGATTCAAAGACATCCGAATTGACTCATCTGCTGCTATTTCATCTAAGCCAAAGGTTAGCGCATCTAAATACATTCCAGAACCCCCAACTAAAATTACATAATCTTTGGACTCAAACAAATTAGCACAAATTCCTCTTGCTTCTCGAGAAAAATCTGCCGTATTAAACGCATTATGTATAGAATGACTTGAAATAAAATGATGCTTAACCATTGATAATTCCTCAATGCTCGGGCGAGCAGTTCCAATTATCATTTCCTGATAAAACTGCCTTGAATCTCCAGAAATAATTTCTGTATTGAAATGCTTTGCTAAAGCGATAGAAAGCGCTGTTTTCCCTGATGCAGTAGGACCTTGAACAATAATTAATTTCTTGTCTTTTACTGCCACGCTTGGTAATTGGAGTAGATTGTTCTAACATACGAAACTGCACCTCCACGGTATGCACCGCATCGTAATTTAGGAGAACGATAATATTCTGGATCAGATAATTTCTTCACCATTAACTCTACATTTTCATCCCAAAGATTCCCATTCAATCCATTTTCTCTTGCTAATTTTTGAGCATCCTCAATATGACAGCGACCAGCATTATAAGATCCTAGCGTAAACTTCATGCGTTGTTCAGGATCCGGCACAGACGACCATGATCGATACGTTTTATCCAACATTTTCATTGCAGCTTCTATTTGTTCTTGAGGATTAGAATTAGGTCCAACACCATAAATCTGACCCGTTAATGGCATAAATTGCATTAAACCAAAAGCACCACCTAAACCTCTGGCATTTGGATTAAATCGTGATTCTTTATGTGAAATTGCTACTAAAATTTTCCAATCCCAAGCATACTTATTTGCAGCAGCTTTAAATAAATCATCAAAGGGCGACAAATTTCCTTTTGTAGCAGTATATTCAACAGCAACTTGAGAGCTTAAATAATCAAAATACTTTTTCTTAAGCTCTTTAAATTCCTTTGATTCACAATATTTTTCCAAAAACAAATCCAAGGACTTTTTAAGTTTAGGGCTCTTTAAACGCAGAGCAAAAGCTATTTTCTGTTTGAATGAAATTTTTGTTTGGAAATTCAAATTAGGGTGCAACTCCTTACTTATCCGAGCTAAATTTTCGTGAGCCAGTGTGTAATTGATCTCCCCATTTGCTACTTTTTCAATTAAATCTTCAGTAATAGGGTCATTCTCGAATGTTTTTACACCTATTTTTGATCCAATCTCTTCTTGAATACTTTTTAATCTCTTTTCAAAGCATGAATTTTTTCGTACGTAAATACTTTTTTCGATTAGATCGAGAGGCTCTTTCACTATAGTTTCTCCTTGACGCTGCACCAATACTTGTTCTGTAAAATAAAATGGTTCAGAATAATTAATTATTTTCTTATCAGCCAGAGAAACGGCTAAATTAGCAGCTAAAATATCTCCTTCACCATCATTTAATAAGCGAAAAAAATCTTTGGAATTCGACACTACCTTTAATTCTAAGGGAAGATGGATAGATTTTGCAAATGAATCTAGTATCTCGTATTCAAAACCAAGTTTTTTTCCTCGGTATTCAAAGAAAGAAAGCGAAGAATTTTCTATAAGAACAGTCAGCTTGCCTTTTTTCTTAATCTCTTTCAAATCAATTCCAACATGCTCTCTATCCAAAATAGATGAGCAAGAACTCATTATAATTATAAAAAAAAGAAAAAACAATCTGAATTTCAAGCCCTTGAGTTTATTTTTGTTAACATTTAACATACGAAATACGATTAATTTTGTTTCATGTTTTTTTTTATTTGTCTAACTGATAAAAAAATAGCATATTTGAATTAAGAAAAATACGATTGTATGAGCAGTGAACAAAATGAAATTTATTCAAAAGCAGTTAGAGCAGGTAAAAGAACCTATTTTTTTGATATCAAAGCTACCAAAGGAAATGATTTATATATCACTCTAACAGAAAGCAAGAAAATCTTCAGTGAGGATGGCGATGGAAGCTTTGAAAAACATAAGATTTTCTTATACAAAGAAGATTTTGAAAAATTTAAAGAAGGGTTAGACGATGTTTTAAATAAAATAGAGGAACTGAAAACAGCGCAATAATTTTTTAGTTTTTAAAAGATACTTTAAAAAAAATGCTATATTTGCAAACGCTAATATCGGGGGTTTAGCTCAGCTGGTTCAGAGCATCTGCCTTACAAGCAGAGGGTCGGCGGTTCGAACCCGTCAACCCCCACAAAAAAAACCCAGTATAGATAAGTCTTTACTGGGTTTTTTTATGGGTTTTAGTTTTGGGTGAAAACTACCAAAAAGTGCTAAAAAAGTACTAAAAAGCACTAAAAAAGACCAAATGTTTGCAAATATGCATGTAAATTTATGTGGGTAAGATGCCATAATATTAACCCACTGTAGTGAAATCTCTTTGAACCAACTAATTATATTATTAAACTATCTTTGATAAAAATAAATCTAAACAATATGTTAAAATTTCTACTTTCTACTCTATTATGTATTCTTAGTTTGATAGGTATGTTACAAAATTCTGTCTGTACCCAAACAATTCTTTGGTCTAATAGTTTTAATACACCATCGGATTGGGTTATAAACAATACAGCAGGAACTCCAGGTCTTGGATGGGAATTTTCTTCAGATCCTGCAGCTATTCCTGTTTCTATTTTAAGTCCTTTTGCTTCAACTACAGCAGCAAATGGTTTTTTATTTGTAAATTCTGATGCGAATAATACAGCTGATTTTGACGGTACGTTTATAAATACAACTGCTTCCACTT
The DNA here is from genome assembly GCA_044354455.1 of Crocinitomicaceae bacterium. Classification (GTDB taxonomy): domain Bacteria; phylum Bacteroidota; class Bacteroidia; order Flavobacteriales_D; family Crocinitomicaceae; genus UBA952. The sequence goes on from JBILAB010000010.1 coordinate 15,667, forward strand.
CTGCTACAATTAATTTAACGGGTCAACCTGTAGTTCTTTTGCGTTACCAACATAACTTTAGATGGTGGCATGATACCAGAGGCGTAAGTGTTTCTGCTGACAATGGTGCAACTTGGACTGATTTTGAGATGTCTAATGAAACTGACTATTCTTTACCAAATCAAAGTTCTGGAAACCCTGAACAAACTGTTATTGATATTTCTTCAATAGCTGGTAATCAAGCTCAAGTAAAAATTCGTTTTTATTTCAACGATAATGATTATTGGGGTTGGTATTGGGCAGTTGATGATGTTGCCTTATTTGTTCCTGAAGACAATGACTTAGTGATGCTTGGTGGATACTGGGGTTCTACTGGTGCTAGTGGTATTAGAATGCCTTACTACCAAATACCGCTTTCTCAATTGGCACCGCTTGATGTTTCTGGAATAGTAAAAAATAATGGTGCCTTGGATCAAAATGATGTAGTGTTTACAGCTGCTCTAGCGAGTGGAGTTTGGTCTGGAAGTTCAGCTCCTGAAGCAGTGTTAAATGGTGCGACTGACACAATTAGTTTAACAGCTGCTTTAACACCTCCTCCAATTGTTGCAACGCATGTAATTAACATGTCAGTTTCTTCTTCAGCAACTGATGCTGTGCCAGCAGATAATTCTATACTTGCTGCAGCTTCTGTTTCTGTCAACAATTATATTTATGCTCGTGATAAGGGAACTGCTACAAATGTTATTTACAATGCTGGAGATGGTTTTGAAGCTGGAAATATCTTTGATATTTTTGCTCCAGCAAATCTTTCAGGAATTGATGCATATATTGGTGCAAATGCTGTTGCGGGTGCTGAGGTTTATGCTAAACTATATTCTGTAGATCCAACAGCAACTTCAACAGCAGCTGCTTTTGTTTTCGTTGATGAATCTGGACCTTATATATTAACAGCTGCTGATCTTGGCCAAAAAATTACCTTGGCTCTTGGAGCAGGTGCTGCACCTTTAAGTGCAGGTTCATCTTATTTAGTTGTTTTAGGTTCTTATGGGGATGGCGGAGCAACAAATGACTTAATGATTTCTTCATCTGGAGTATCTGAAGCAAGCACTTCGTATTACTATGATATGACAGATAATACTTGGTATTACACAACTTCAACACCAATGGTAAGAATGAATTTTGGTTGTATTTTCTGCTCTACATCTGCAGTTTTAAGTGGTTCAACAACTATTTGTCCAGGGGCTACTACAAACTTAAGTGTAGCAGTAACAGGAGGTGTTCCTCCATATACAGTAACAGTAACAGATGGAATAAATAATTATTCTGCAACCAATTGTTGTTCAACAACTGTAAGCATACCTGTAAGCCCAAGCGTTACATCAACCTATACTATTGTATCTGTAACAGGAGGAGGAGGAACCGGTACAGGAAATAGTGGAGAGGCAACAGTAACTTTAACTCCTATTCCAGAAGAACCAACAGGTCTTTCTTGCTGGCAAACAGCAAACTTAAATACATCAACATGTTCCTGGGATGTAAGTGGAACACAAGAAATAGCACCAGGTCTTTCATGTTGGCAAACAGCAGCCTTCAACACAGCAACATGTACTTGGGATGTAAGTGGTGAACAAGCAGTACAACCCACCCTTGCATGCTACGAAACAGCAGTCTTCAATACCACAACATGTGCTTGGGTTGTAAGTGGACCAAAAACACCACAAAAAATGAGTTACCAAGCTATAATTAGAAATAGTGCTGATTCTTTACTAATTTCCACACCTGTAGGAATGCGTATTAGTTTAGTGCAAGGAACTCCATCTGGTACTGTAGTGTTTTCTGAAACTCAAACGGCAATTACCAATGCCAATGGCTTAGTTAGTCTTCAAATAGGAATGGGTACAGTTGTCACCGGAACTTTTGCATGTATAAATTGGGCGGCAGGTCCATACTATGTAAAAACTGAAACTGATTTAGCCGGCGGAACAAATTACACAATTATTAGTAGTAATGAAATACAAAGTGTACCTTATGCATTGTTTAGTGAAAATGGAATCGCTCCAGGAACAGTTGCTGGTGAAATGAACTATTGGAATGGCACAGCTTGGGTTACAGTTGCACCGGGAACTAACAACCAGAATTTAACTTTTTGCAACGGCGTTCCTACTTGGGGCCCCTGCCCGGAGTAAAGTTTGCAGACTAGTTTATCTTTTTCTCAAAAAATACTAAGAAAAGAAGAATTTAAATACTCTGCTGATTTCCTTTATATAATATAGAGCTAACTATTCTATTTTTAAGTTATTTTCTTTACATCCTAATTAAAAAAGCACATCAAAAAAGAAAAAAAAATAGTGCATAGCACGAGTGTCCAAAATAAATTTTAAACTCTCAAATTTATAAGCCACTCCATCGTATCAATAGTATCAGCGTAATCTGCTAAGCCAGGAGTTTGTGCTTTGCCAAAAGGTATAAAATTAGAACCAACAATACATTGAATATTTCCTTCATGCTTAGAAATGAAATCGTTTGCTTCATTTTCATTGCTATAAAATGAATAATAAATCATTGCAAGAGGAGAAAATAATTCTTGGCTTTCTTTTATTAAAACAAAATTATTATCTAAAAACTTTTCCAAGTTCATCAAATGAATGGATTTGTAATAATCATAGTTATTACCGTATTTTTTATTGTTAACTACTTCTCCATAGCTTACAATCGCTTCAAAAATTCGATTCAGACTATAATTTTCTGGTAGAAGAAGATGCGAAACATTCCGACAACCACGACCATAATAGTGAAATAAATCCTTTCCTAATTCGACTAATTCCTCATCTGATTCATTTCCTGTTATTACTGCTAAAGAAGTTCGGCTTGCACGAAACAAATGAGGACACTTTGAAAAATACTGAACAAAATGATCCAATGAATTTGTACTTCCAGTAGCAATCACAGCATCAAAATTTGAAATATTACCTTCTGAAAAAGAAATATACCCTTCAAAATCAGAATCTAAATGAATTAATGTTTTAGATAAAGCAGGCAATAACAATTTATCTTCTGAACTTAACTTACAAAGGATTCTATTTCCAGAAAGGAGGACACACAAAAAATCATGAAAACCAACTAGCGGGATATTTCCAGCCATTATAACTGCAACAGTCAATGGTTTTTCATTGAATTTATAGTTCTTTGACCAAGCCTCCAATTTTTCTTTTTCTAACATATCAGCTAAGGAACAGAATGCTTTACGGACCATGTCTTCAGAAAACCAACCATTGTGATGAACTTGACGACTGATTAAACTATTAAGGTTTTCCAATTCTGAGGGAGTAATTCCCAATTCAAAATCTTTAGTTGCATGGTTTTGACCCAAGCAGTTCATTATTTTCCCAAGTTGAGCAAAAGCACCTATAATTCTATCTTTTTTCACAGTGTAAAGATAAGAATGTTCTTATTTTTATGATTAGAAAACAAAAGAATCACAAAGCATGTTTATATTTGCAGTTAAATAGAAGAGATATGGCCATAATGATTACCGATGAATGTATTAATTGCGGGGCTTGCGAACCTGAATGTCCTAATAATGCAATCTATGAAGGTGGTGCCGAATGGAAATATTCCGATGGCACAAGTTTAAAAGGAATAATTTCCACCTTAAATGGCGATGAGATTTTGGCTGACAATGCATTTGAACCCGTAAATTTAGATGTCTATTATATAACGCATGATAAATGCACAGAATGTGTTGGATTTCATGATGAACCTCAATGCGCTGCAGTTTGCCCAGTAGACTGTTGTGTTGACGATCCAGATTACAGAGAATCAAATGATGAATTATTAGCAAAAAAGAGTTTTATGCATTTGTAGTACTCACTTAAAAATTTCTTATGAAATTAAAAATCTTGATTTCGTGTTTTTTAATATGTTTAATCAATCAAGTTTTTTTAAGTCAGCAAAACGATTCCATTCGATTTGATTCTTTATCTTTTTCTACTAAAAAAATAAATGTCTACATAATTCCGGTAGGCATAGAATTAAAACGAACAGAAGTAAATCTTCTCCCCTCCTATTTTCAAAAAGCAAAAATTCAGTTAACCCAATATATTTTAGCTGAATTTAATACTAAATCTAAAGAAAAATGGGCTAATCCAAGTTCTGATGGAAATCGCTATACAGAACAGATGAAAACAATAAGAGATAGTTATTTTAGCTCTTTTAAAAATAGAGAACCAAATGCTTTTTATGTTTTTGTAATACCAGGATTTAATAATCCAACACTTAGTGGTTTCTCAATTCCAACGAAAGGAATGATTTTTGTTTCTAGTTCGCTTTCAGGAAACCTATCTTCTTCAATTGCAGAACAATTAAAGAATTCATTTGGAATAAAACCGGAGAAAGATTCAGTAGCGCAAGAAAGAATTCCAAATTTGTTTTTAAGCTGGAAACAATGCCTAGAACTACGGAAAAACCCGCTTCATTTTGGAATTCATGACGATTATGAATTTGTAAAAACAAATAACGGCTTAGTAGCATATTATTTCTGGAAAGAAAATAAAAACAAAGAAATAAGCATAGATTCTTTAAATCCTTTGAATGCTATCATTAGGCCTTACAAAACAAATGCTGTTTATCGCTATTTGGATATTTCAAATTGGTTTTTCAAACCTCAATTTTTAGTGTTTCAAAAGCAAATTTGCATTGCTCATTTGACAGCCATTTCCCTTACACTTTTATTGCTCTTATTTTTTCGAAGAAAAATAAATCTAAAAATCACTAAAAGTGCATTTATTCAACGGATGTCGTTTAGATTAGTAAAACTATTAATTTGGGGACTTGCTATTCTGCTTGTTTACAGCTCATTTTTAGCAGTTAATTACTACTTTAAATATAGTTATCTAAAATCACATAAAATAGCCGCTTTAAAAAACTATCAATTAACAGAATTAATAGTTAATCATAAAAATACTGCTCTCTTTGCTTGCGAAGAAACAAGTGAAATTCAAAGTCAAATTTACATTAAAACCAAAAAAAATTATTTGATTCAAAAAGGCTTTAAAGTCTTGTATTTTAATCAGATTTCTCCAACAAAAATGAAATTTTATCGCTCATCCAACACTTTAAGATTAAAAGGAAAGAAAATTAAGTTGAATGCTTCCACGCATTATATTGTCATCAGCAATAAAAATAAGCAGGGTAAATTAGTTTCTGAGCGAATTTTTAATCATTTGGGAATAGAAATAACGCAACACGTTCTTCAAAAAGATCCGATTAAGCGAATTTTAGTTTTTGTTAATGGGTACCGTCCAGTTTCAATTAGCAATGACTTTGAAAAAAACATGGATGATATTAAGCAAAAAGGCTTAGAATATCCAAATTCTGAAAATCATCTTTTCAATTTTGATCGTTATAGTTATTGGCGACCTTGGAGAGAAATTGATTTACTTTTTCAAGCTCGCCTAAATGCAGATGATATTTGGTATGCCGACGGTCATCATTCTGTAGCTACCTCTAATCATCGATCGCTTCTTAATTTTTCAACTAATTTAGTTGTCTATCCTAAACCTTGCGAAAATTTAAAGAAACACCGTTGTAAATACTCTGATAACGCTGCAAAACAGATGGTAAATAGCTACGAACTTCTCGCAACTGAAAGCAATATTGAGGGATTTGCAATTCGAAAAAAAAATGGACACATTGCTGGTAAAAATCTTCTTCAGATTTTAAATGAACTCCCCAATAAATCAAAAAATGACAGCCTTTTCATTGTTGCTCATAGTATGGGTTTTGCCTATTCATTAGGTCTTTTAGATGAGTTAAGGAGAAACATAAATTTTGGCGGTTTTTATATTATTGCACCAGAAAACGCAGAAGCTGGAGAAGTTAAAGTTTCAGAATGGAAGGATATTGTTCATTATGGCTGTAATTTAAGTGGAAAAAATAAGGCTCCTGCCTGTCTGCAAGATGGAATTGCTCCACAGAGTAATATTATGGGATTAAGTTCAAAAGAGCACGTTTATTTTCCAATGGTACTTCAAAAAAGAATGGGCTATCTTGGGAGCCATTTTATTGGCAATTATTTGTGGACTTTAGATATTCCCAAAGACAAACCGGGACATATTCGACAACATTAAAAATTTATGGGACGCAAATAAGCGTATCGTACCACGGTGAAAACCCAGCCCAAACTCCAAGAGCTCCACCTTCAATGTTTGTAGGGATATTTGTTGGAGTCGCAAATGGATTTCCACCAGAATAAATTTGATTGTATTTTTTCTCAAAAAATTGGTATTCTTTTTTTCCAAGTTTAGAGAATTTAACAACAATTGTATCACCTAATTTATAGTATCCCTTGTATTGATCTTCAATTGTCGAGTCTCTAAAACTCATAGGATTTTCAACCGAAAATTCAAAAGTTAAACCGTTGTAAAAACGATCGTCCGTAAAGGGTTGAAATGGTTTTGAATAAAATAAATCACTAAGATTCTTTACTTCCCAGCGATATGCATCTCCCATTACAGGAGAATCTGTTATTTTCGCCCAAGAAAAACCATATCCCGGAAGATTAACTTGATCTCTCCAAAATAGATTGTCTAAGGCTGTTGGATTTTCAATTTTTGTTAAGGATGTATAAGTTTTATTATTGTAAAGTACCTTCAAGGCATATGTTTTTCCGACTTCACCTACTAATCCTGTAGAAACATAGGCACACAGATGTAAAGTAACTAATTGTTCTATGGGAAGGCCAAAAAATGCTGCTGCAATGGATTCAAAACCTGCTGGAAGATTATCAGTACATATCTCCGTTAAAGTATCGGTAATCGTTCCATTTGACACAATTACAGTTGCTCCAGAAATGAACCCACTTAAATAGGAATTAATGTCTGTTGGAGCGTAAATATCCTTCGAGTTTGATAAAAAAATAATTGCTGGAGTTCCTGTTTCAATTGAACCATCAATTACAATTTGTTCATCAAAACCAGGTATGTCAATTTTAACTTCCTTGGAACAAGAATTTAGTCCCATAATAAGAAATGATAAAAAAGCTATTTTCTGAATAAAAGACGTCATATTTTGTTTTATTTAAAATTCAAAATTCCATGTCACACTCGGTATTATTGGAAATAGCGAAACTTGTTTTACCGCTAACTTAAAATCTCCATCTAATAATTCTCCATCTTGATCAACGAACAAGAAAAATGGATTGGCTCGATTATAAACATTGTAAACAGAAAATGCCCAATTTTGACGAAATTTCTTTTTAACCTGTATTTGTTTTCCTGTCACATCATCGGTTTTCATTTTAAAAGCTTTATCATACCAGGTTGCAGAAATATCTAAGCGATGATAAGGTGCCATTCTAGTAGAATTGCGCGCACCATAATTCAACAATAAGTTTTGTTCTTGAACATACCACGAAGTTGGCAATGTCAATGTATTTCCAGTGGCGAATATAAATGCAGAACTAAATGTCCAACGATCATTTAATTTATAGGTTCCAACAATGCTTAAATCATGTCTTCTATCATACTTTGCAGGATAAATATTTCCTTCATTTAAATCCGGGAATTTTCGTTCTGTTTTCGACCAGGTATAACCAATCCAACCGGTAAATTTACCAACTGTTCTCTTCACAAAAAATTCTATTCCATAAGCCCAACCTTTTCCATAAACCAAGAGATTATCTGTATTATCATTTATATTATCTCCAGGCAAAGCACCTTCTTTATATTCTATTAAATTATTCATTCCCTTGTAATAAATTTCCACAGAAGTTTCCCATTTATCATCGTCAAAATTCTTGAAATATCCAACAGATCCTTGCCAACCAGTTTGTGGTTTTGCTTTATCCGTAGAAGGAAACCAAATATCTGTTGGTAGAGAAACAGCACTCAAAGATGTTAAGTGAACATATTGATAATTATAAGCGTAACCTGCTTTTATGGAACTTTTATCAGGTAACATCCAACGCATAGAAAAACGAGGTTCAAAACCTTGATAATTTTTTATTAAGCTCCCAGGTGCGTAATTAATTGCTGTGTCTTGTGAGCCTATTCCACCTTTAATATAACGAGTAAAAGGTCCGACTTGCTGGTACATGCTATAGCGTAATCCTACATTAAATTTCAATGCTTCATTTACATCAAATTCATCCAAGAAATAAAGTGCTTCCTCATGAGAAAATAATTGCTGTGGGCTTCCTGTATCAAAGACAACGCTATCAGATTGTGCTGAGACACTTGATGGTGTAAACGTATGAAAAATATAGTTTGCACCAAACTTTATTTTGTGTTTCGTATTAGGGAAATAGGAGAAATCTAATTTTGATCCGATATCTCTAACTCCAGATGTTAGTCCAAATCGAAACTGATCTTGATTTGAAATAAATTGAAATTTATAATCTGTGGCTGTAG
>JBILAB010000110.1:0-6268 GCA_044354455.1 Crocinitomicaceae bacterium
AAGAAAATCAAGTAGACACGGTAAATTATGGGGTTTTAATTAATTCTAAACATATAGATATTTACGGTAAAACAGGTTTTTTTGGAAAACGCCCTATGCAATCTCTTGGAATTGTCTACAACATAAAACACCAAGAAATCGATGGGTTTTTTGGACTTAAGAATTTTTCTGGTTTAGAAAAAAGAGGATATATCAACGTGATATATGATGATATTATAGGAACAAGCGATCATAAAATTAAAGTAGGAACAAGCTTTGTTGCCATAGATATTTCACAGAAGGCAGATACTCTTTCACAAAAGCGCATGGAACTTGTACCGGGAATATTTGCAGAATACACGTATACAGGCAGAAGGTTAACAGGGGTTTTTGGAAGTCGTTACGACTATCACAGTATTTTTAGAGAGCAATTCTCTCCTCGGGTTCATTTAAAATATCTTTTATCAGAAATGACGGATCTTCGTTTTACTGCAGGAAAAGGATGGCGAGTTCCAAACTTTATTATTGACAATATTTCACTACTTGCAAGTTCAAAGCAATGGATCGCCCCAAGTGAGACAAAACCTGAAATTTCTTGGAATATCGGCGGCTCTCTTGTCCACGAGATGAAAATTTTTGAGCGTAAAGCATCGATTTCTTTTGATTTTTATCATACGCGCTTTGAAAATCAATTGATTGTAGACCGTGATGATGCAATAAATGCCATTGTTTTTTCAAATCTAAAAAACAGCTCTTTTTCTAATAGCTTTCAAACAGAATTTAGTTTTTCGCTGATTAAAAATCTTGATATTCGTTTGGCTTATAAATTTTTAGACGTACAGGCAAAATATGGAAATGAAATGCGGCAGCAAGTTATGATTCCTCGACAGAGAGGTTTTGTGAATATCGCCTATATTACAAGAAATAAACGCTGGGAGTATGATTTTACGTGTTCTGTATTTAGCCCCTCGCGATTGCCAATACAAAGAGATTTTTCCAATGACACACTTTTAATTTCAGATATGAAAAGCCCAACATACGCCATGATAAATGCACAAATAACCCACATTTATAAAAAATTTGACTTTTATCTTGGTGGAGAAAACCTCACAAATTCTATACAAAAAAACCCGATAATTGACGCAGCTAATCCATTTGGCAGTAAATTTGATGCAACAAATATATACATGCCTATATCTGGAATAAATATTTATGTCGGAATCCGATATGCAATTGCAAAAAATAAAAAGTAAAATTTAAATCTTTAAACATGAAAAATATACTGCTATCAACGCTATTCATCCTTTTAACTTTAAACGGATTCAGTCAAAAAACCCCAAAAATTCAAACTGTTCTAATTAGTACCTCATCTCAATGTGATGACTGTAAAGAACGTATTGAAGAAAAATTAAACTATACGAAAGGAATTAAGTTTGCAGAATTGAACTTAGAAACAAATAAAGTAGAAGTTAAATTTTCCACTAAAAAAATTACCTTGCTTGAGATAAAAAAAATATTAAATCAACTTGGTTATGATGCTGATGAAAGCAAAGCTAAAAAAGAAGATGTTGAAAAACTACCGAAATGCTGTCAGCCAAATGGTATGAAGGGCTAAAAAAAGCATAAGGGTTTATACAGTAAAAGCCCCTTCTATATGTTCAATATTTGTGCGGAAAGAATTATAAACAATTGAAACAACATCAAAGCGAACATCTTTGTCTATCTGGTTTGATTGAACATAATGATCTGCAACTTTAATGATTTGCCCTTGCTTTCCTCGAGTTACAGCCCGCCAAGGTTCACCAATTTCTGCAGTATTTCGTGTTTTAACTTCAACAATAACTAATAAATTATTTTTTTCCATGACAATATCTACTTCATATCTTTTGTATCGGATATTTTTATCTACAAAAACATATCCTTTTTTCAAAAGGTAATTTTTTGCTTTCTCTTCGCCCCAAGGACCTAATTCTTCTTTCTTCATCATTCAATTTACTTGAAGATACAAAAAAGAATTAAATTTTTTCACTAAAACTTTATGAATACTATCTTTACCAATAAATTTCTTGCATGCAGAAAATCCTCATCAAAAATATAAAAGGCTTAGTTCAAGCGGGCGAAGATATACCACTTATCCGCAAAGGAAAAGATATGCAAGAATTACCAATTGTTAAAAATGCATTTCTCTATCTTGAAGACAATGAAGTTATTGCTTACGGGAAAATGGATGACTGGAAAGAAATCGGAAGCTCAAGCGATATTGAAATAATTGATGCTGAAGGCTGTTTTGTCTTACCTGCATTTTGTGATTCACATACACATACTGTTTTTGCAAAAACAAGAGAAGAAGAATTTGTTGACCGAATTCATGGTGTGAGCTACGAAGAAATCGCGCTAAAAGGTGGTGGAATTTTAAATTCTGCAGCAAAATTAGCTGAAATGACGGAAGAGGAACTTTTTAATTCAGCGCAAGAAAGAATTCAAAAAATGATTGCTTGCGGAACTGGGGCCATCGAAATTAAATCAGGTTATGGTTTAAGTGTAGCATCGGAACTTAAAATGCTTCGAGTTATAAAAAAACTAAAAGCAACGAATAAAATTGAAATTAAAGCAACTTTTTTAGGTGCACATGCATTCCCGTTTGCATATAAAGAAAATCATCGGGGCTACATTGACTTAATTATCAATGAACTTCTTCCTCTAATTGCAAAAGAGGAATTAGCAGAATACATAGATGTCTTTTGCGAAAAGAATTATTTCTCAGTTGATGAAATGGCTGAGATAATTAGTGCCGGGAAAGAATATGGTTTAATTCCAAAAGTGCATGTAAATCAATTTACAATACTTGGCGGAGTTAAAAAAGCTATCGATCTAGGCGCTTTGAGTGTAGACCATCTAGAGGAAATTGATCAAGAAGATATTTTGGCACTGCAAAATAGTAATTGTATGCCTACTTTACTTCCTGGCTGTTCGCACTTTCTCGGTATTCCTTTTGGTGCTGCACGAAAAATAATGGCTGCAGATTTACCCCTGGCTCTGGCAAGTGATTTTAATCCGGGATCAGCCCCAAATTATAATTTATTTACGATCTGGTCTTTGGCATGTATAAAAATGAGAATGACACCCGAAGAAGCATTAAATGCATTGACGATAAATTCAGCTTACGCTATGGGTTTGCAAGGAACTCACGGAAAAATATCCCTTGGCAGTAAAGCACCCATAATTCTTACTAAAGCAATACCATCTTTGGCTTATTTGCCCTATTCTTTTGGTGAAGTGAATGTGTCTCGTGTTTTTATTTGATAAGGATATTTTACTAACTTTGATTATACATGAAATTCCTTATTTTTTTTCTCTTTACAGCTTTTATTTCACTTGCATATTCTCAAGTTGTAGATGTTAATAAACAGCTTTTATGGGAAATTTCTGGAAATGGGTTAAAAGAAAAATCTTATTTATTTGGAACATTGCACTCCAATGACAAGCGAATTTTTGATCTATCAGACTCAGTTTATTACGCCATAGATAGAGCTAATCTTATTATTCTGGAAGCAGATATATTTGAATTATTTAAAGATATAGATTCAAGAGAAGATTTGCCGAATACACTTTATGATAAAGATGGAAAAGCTTACACAGCATCAGAAATTGCTTCAAGAACAACCTATGGCGATGAAAATGGTATGCCACAATTTATTGACGCTGCATTAGAGGAGTATTGCCACAATGCAAACAAGAAATTTTTTGCGCTTGAAGATGTGAAAGATCAACTTAATTTGGGCGCAAAATTAAATTTTACAAAACGTGTTTTTATTAATGATGCGTTTAATGATTTCTCTAATCAAAAACTAATAGAACTCTATCTTAAAGGAGATATTTCTGCAATAGAGCGATTTATAAGGGCAAATTTAGCTTCGGACAAGAAACAATTTACAGCATTAATTACTGATAGAAATAATAAAATGGCTCATAAATTGGATTCTCTTTTGAAGAAAAAAGATTCCTTTTTCTGTGCAATTGGTGCAGGGCATTTAGCTGGGATTGATGGTGTAATTAATCTTCTGAGAACAAGAGGTTATCGCTTAAGACCAATTTTATGGTCAAGAAGTGAAAATAAAACACTTGCCCAAAAAAAATTCAACTCCTTACGGTCTTATACATTTAATGATTTAACAAGTGGCTTAAATGCAAATTTTCATGGAAAACCTTTTGTAGAAAAAAATTCAGACGGGAGCTTGAGTTTAATTTACCGAGAATACGGCCAAGGAAATTCTTATATTATAGATATTGTACCAAATGATTCCACTCTGTCTTTTGAGCAAATTGCAACAATCTATATAGCAAGTCCCCCAGATATAAATTTCAATAAAAAAATATTGGATGATGGCACGCTATTATTTGAGGGACTATCAGACACTTATCCAGAGGGATTAAATTGGGTTCGTATTATTTTTAGTGAAAAGCATTTTGCTGTACTTAAAACATATGGAGGAAATAAATTTATGCACTCAGATAGACCAAAAAAATTCTTTGATAACGTTTGGTTTGAATAATTCATTGAGTTTAATTTATGTAGTATGAAATTCATTGACCAAATCTCAAGATATATCAAAGAAAATAATTTTGACTTGAGAAATCTTACAGTTGTTCTTCCTTCAGAAAGGGCCACTAAATATTTATCGCAATCGCTATTTACCTGTTATGGTAAACCGATCTTCTCACCGGAAATAATTACGATTGATCGTTGGGTAAAAAAAAATTCCTTACCAATTATTGATAAAACACGACTTCTACTTTATCTCTTTGAAATGTACCTTGAAACTGATGAGGGAAAGGATGCCACTTTTGAGGAATTTCAAACATGGGGTACAATTGTTCTTAGTGATTTTGATGACATTGATCGGTATATGTTGGATCATGAACAGGTCTTTAAAAATTTAAAAGCGATTAAAGAATTAGAGAGTTGGCAAATTGATGAAGAAAACTTTTCAGCTTCGCAGGTAAAATTTATGGAGTTTTGGGATCGCTTGCCAAAATACTATGGAGAACTCCATAAAAAACTACAGGCTAAAAACACAATAACAGCTGGCTTGGCTTATCGTAAGCTTGCTGAAAATACAAATGTGGTTCTTTCAGGAAATGAAAAGCAACATTTTATTTTTGCCGGATTTAATGCCCTTTCTAAGTCAGAATTAAGGATAATAAAAAATTTATTAATACAAAAGAAGGCGAGTTTTTTGGTAGATGCAGATATCTATTATTATGAAAATAAAATTCATGAAGCAGGTGCTTTTATAAGGAAAAATTTAGATTTTTTAGAAATTGGAAAACCTGAAATAATTGGAGATCATTTAAGTGATAAAAATCTTGTTCTGAATGTTGTTGAGTGCGCGCAACATACTGGGCAAGTTAAGGTGGCTGCGACAGAACTCTCTAAATTAAGCCCTGCAGAATTGGATTCCACCCTCGTATTATTAGCAGATGAAACCTTAATTAGTTCAATGGTTAAAAATATTCCTGTTTCTGTAGGAAAAGCAAATATTACCCTGGGACTTCCTTTAAGTCAAACACCCATAAAAACTTGGGTAGAACTTATTTTTGATATTCAAGAAAATAAATCGCGCTTTAAATCAAATGCAATCTATTACAAAGATTTACAGCGAATTATAAACCATGTATTTACTTTAGGAGCGATTAATCGTGAGGAAAAAAGAATCTTAGTTACCCTTGAACAAGAAACCATAAGGAAAAATAAAGTTTTTCAAAACTGCGAAAAGTTAGATTTAGGAACTCAAACTCAGAGAATCCTTCAGTTAATAACACAAGATTGGGATCAAGATTGGAAAAAAGCCATGGAAGTTATTCGTTCTCTAAACAAGATTTTATTAGAATTACTTCCTATAACCAATGAATTTGAGCGGAATATTATACAAGTTTTTGATGAATCACTCCTAGAATTTGAACAGATTCTAAAAGAAGGAATCCCAAAAATTGCATTGAGAAGTTTTAAGCTACTTTTCTTTCAACATTGGGGAGGAAAAAGTATTGCCTATCACGGAAATCCGATTCAAGGACTGCAAGTTATGGGGCTTTTGGAAACAAGGCTTTTAGATTTTGAACACCTGATTATTATCGGTTTGAACGAAGGAAAATTACCAAATACAAATGTCTTAAATTCTGTTATTCCAATGGATTTAAGATATGGTCTTGGCTTACCTTCGCTCCGTGAAAAACAAGGTTTATTTGCACATCATTTTTATCGCTTATTACACAAGTGTAAAACTTTTAC
>JBILAB010000111.1:0-6252 GCA_044354455.1 Crocinitomicaceae bacterium
CGGTTGTACCTACAGTTAAAAACCGGTTTGTAAAACCACTATTGGTTACGGTGCAAGAGCTTCCAGGGATTAATTGTTCCCCACTATTAACCCAATTATCATAAGCAAATTTGTATTCATAATCTCCAGGCAATAGCGCTATTGTAGCTTCCCAAATACCGTCGCTATTTGCATCAGTCATAGGATTGCACGTCGCACCACACCAACCGTTGAATGTGCCATTTACTTCAGGAGTTGTAAAACCTGTTTGTTGTGTCATATCAAGCTTAAAAGTGACATTTATTTGCGCAAAAATACTAAAGCTAGTTAGTAAAAAAATGCTGATAATTTGTAGATTTTTTTTCATTTTTTTCATTTTAGAATGCTAAGTTACTAATTATTTATTGTAAATAATACAATAAGTATCTGCTATTAAATTGTTATCAAAATTAAACATTCAAAAATGGAAAATGTTTTTTTGTATAAATTAAAACTCAATCTAGAATACAATAGACACGAATCAAAAAACACTAATTCATAAAAAAAGCCGCTTTAAGCGGCTTTTCAAATCTTTTATTTTTTTAATTTTTAAAAATTTGGACAACTTTAGAATAATTTAAAGAACTAAGTTTCAAAAAATAAATTCCTCGAGCCACATTAGAAATATCGATTGTGTTTTCTAGAGCAGTAAAGTCAGCAGAATAAATTACTCTTCCAGAACCATCTGTTATGCTACCGGTTAAATTTACTTGCTCTGAATTCATAATTGAAAACAAGCCATTTGAAGGGTTTGGCTGAATAGAAACTCCCATCTCAGATAAATCTTCTAAACTAGCACCGGTTATCGTTAAGATTAGTTGCTCAGTCACACAATTTGCAGTTGTTCCTGTATAAGTTCCAGATGTGTCATATGTTTGACCAGTATTTGACCAAGTATACGAATCAACAGCAGAAATTGTAAGAGAATTAATTGAATTAGGAGTGACACTTACTGTAGCTGTTCCTGAATTTCCTGTTCCAACTCCTCCACCAGAAACAGAGACAATAGAATAGGTAGTTGTTGTAAGTGTTGGAGAAACAGTGAATAATACAGGGCTTGTTCCACTTGATGAATAGTTGTTTGTGCCATCTGTAATTACAACAGTGTAAGGTGATGTACCACCAACTATTTGAACACTTAAGTTTGTTGAATCTCCAGCACAAATAGCTGAGGAACCAGATAAAATAGAAGAAGTTGGACCTGTTGAAGGCACATACATCATTAAGTCATCAAAATAATAGGTCTTTTCTCCTACACTTGATCCCGGTACGGAGAAATTCATGAAAACAGATGCTTTGTCTAATGAATAAGCCAAATTTAATGCTGCTGTTCCTGAAGCTTGATTAGCGAAATTAAACACCAAAGTCTGCCAGCCATTTGCAACTGTTGTAGTCGCTTCTGTTTCTACAGACTGTGTTGGATTACTGTGATTTTCAACCTTCAAACGAACTTGAATACCAGCATCTGGTGACCAAACCTTTAAAGACATTAAGGTATTTGTTGTAGAAAAAGGTACTGGACTTGCTAATCCTAGAGCTGCTGCTGCTGTGATAGTTGTTCCAGCCCAAGGTTGTGCTGAGGCAGACTTAATTACTTTAACTACAGTGTTCGAAGAATTTGTTGGGTCTGTCACAATCGTTGATGCTTCTGCTCCTTCAAATCCAATAACACCATAATCAACCGTAGTACCTTCAAAAGTAACTGGTAAATTCATTTGGGCTAAAATAACAGTTATTGTAAGATTTAGAACTTGTGTTATGCAGTTTGCGGTACTTCCTGAATAGATTCCAGATGTATAATAAGTCTGATTATTCTCTGCCCATGTATAAGATCCAGGCGCTGTAATTGTTGTCATATCTGTTGTACTTGGAGTAATTGTTAAATTTAAAAGTTCTGTGCCACAATTTGTTGTCTCCCCGGTATAGATACCAGAAGTGAAAAGTGTCTGCCCATTCCACGTGTATGAATCGCAAGCAGTTTCATAAGTAGTATTTGGCAAATTTGGTGAAATAGTCAAATCTAATATTTCAGTAATACAATTAGCGGTAGTTCCTGTGTAAGTTCCAGAAATAGTATATGTTGTGTTATTCCATGTGTAAGACTCACAAGAAGTTGCAATTGTTATATTGCTTGAGGTCGGAGTTATTGTTAAATTTAGAATGTCTGTAATACAGTTTGCAGTTTCTCCTGTGAAGGATCCAGAAGAAGTGTAGGTTTGGCCATTCCATGTAAAAGAATCACAAGCTGTTTCGGAGGTTGTATTTATCGTATTTGGAGTTACAGTTACTGTTGCGGCTCCTGAATTCCCTATTCCCATTACTCCACTTCCCACTACTGACACAATAGAGTAAGTTGATGTGGAAGTTGGGCTTACAGGAATACTAACTGGACTTGATCCAGTTGCTGTAAAGTTATTTGTCCCATCAGTTACCGTAACAGTATATGGTGAAGATCCGCCAGTCACTTCAATATTTAAATTTGTAGTTGAACCATTGCAAATACTTGTATTTCCTGTTAAAACTGAAGCGCTTGGTGGCGTAGCAACAAACATCATCAAGTCGTCAAAATAATAGGTCTTTTCTCCTACATTTGATCCTGGCACAGAAAAATTCATGAAAACAGATGCTTTGTCTAATGAATAAGCTAAATTTAATGCCGCAGTACCTGTAGCTTGATTAGCGAAATTAAACACCAAAGTCTGCCAGCCATTTGCAACTGTTGTAGTCGCTTCTGTTTCTACAGACTGGGTTGGATTACTGTGATTTTCAACCTTCAAACGAACTTGAATGCCCGCATCTGGTGACCAAACCTTTAATGTCATTGAAGTATTTGAGGCAGAAAAAGGAACTGGACTTGCTAATCCTAAAGCTGCTGCTGCAGTAATTGTAGTTCCAGCCCAAGGTTGAGCAGAGGCAGACTTAATTACTTTAACTACTGTGTTTGCAGAATTTGTTGGATCTGATACAATAGTTGAAGCTTCAGCGCCTTCAAATCCAATAACACCATAATCAACCGTATTACCTTCAAAAGTAACAGGTAAATTCATTTGAGTTAAAAATGGACCTGTTGAACATGAAGTACATGAGCCATAACAAACACTTGGAAGAACCATAGCTGCTGAACCAACAGTTAAAGTACGATTTGTAAATCCAAAAGCGGAAATAGTACAAGGAGAGTCCTGTAACAAAGCTTCCTGACCAGTCCAATTATCATGAGAAAATTTATACTCATAAGATCCAGCTGCAAGAAGAATTGTTGTTTCCCAAATGCCATCAAGATTTACATCAGTAAGTGGATTACAGCTACCGCAATAACCATTAAATGTTCCATTTACTTCTGGAATTGTAAAGCCGTTTTGCTGAGTCATGTCTACTTTAAATGTTACAGGAACTGGAGGTGTTGCGCAGGTTGCAGAACAAGAATTCCAGCAGACAGTTGGAAGAACCATGGCGCTCGACCCTACAGTTAAAAACCGGTTTGTAAAACCACTATTGGTTACTGTGCAAGAGCTTCCAGGGATTAATTGTTCCCCATTATTAACCCAATTATCATAGGCAAATTTGTACTCATAATTTCCTGGTAATAGCGCTATTGTAGCTTCCCAAATACCGTCGCTATTTGCATCAGTCATCGGATTGCAAGTTGCACCACACCAACCGTTGAATGTGCCATTTACTTCAGGAGTTGTAAAACCTGTTTGTTGCGTCATATCAAGCTTAAACGTAACATTTGTTTGAGCAAAGAGACCTAAGCTAGAAAGTAAAAAAAGACAAAATAGTAAAGTAGTTTTTTTCATAATAAGATAATTTAAAATTAATTTTTGGCTAATGTATAAAATAAATTATTGTATATTATACAATAAGTTAAAATTAAAAAAAAGTTATTAATTCTAAAATAAAGTTATAAAAAAATGCTTTTTAAAATTTTACAGCGCAGTAAGACAGAGAAAATCAATCTAAATTGAAGGTGCTTTTAAAATTTTCAACAGAAATAATAAAATTTCCTTTTTCTAAAATCCACTCATTATTTTCTCCCACAAACTTCAAATCAGAAGGGTGAATTACAAATTCAATTGGTTTGGTTTGGTTTGGAAGCAAGTCAATTTTTTCAAAATGCTTTAACTTTTTATTTGCTGGAGAGATGGATGCATATTCATCACTTATGTACCATTGGACAACTTCTTTTCCTGCAATTTTTCCATTATTTGAAACAGTGATTTTTGCAATAATAGAATCGTTTTCTCCTACCATACTTGTTTTGGAAAGAGATAAATTTGAATAAGAATAAGAAGTATAGCTCATCCCAAAACCAAAAGGCCATTGCGGATCTATCGCATCATTTTTATTGGTTTTTCCGGACAAGGTTTCTGCATTTACATAATCATAATGCTCCATTACACCATCATATTTTGGAAAAGTATAGGGTAATTTTCCAGAAAAATTTTCTTCTCCATACAGTAAATCCACCAATGCAGAAGAACCATAATCCCCCGGTAAATATGCATTTACTATTGCTGATGCAAGAGGCTCAATTGTTCGAATAATTCGAGGTCTTCCAAAAAGAAATGCCAAAACTATTGGTTTTCCAAGCGTTTGAAGTTCCTCAACTAATTTCAACTGTGCTTCACATAAATTTAAACTGCGAATATCACCAGGTTTTTCAGTTGCTGGCATTTCGCCTAAACAAACTACAATTTTATCACAAAGTTTTGCTTCTTCTAATACTTTACTTAAATCTCCAAGCGCACAATTCTCCCAATTATTTATCAACGTTAGTTCATATCCTTTTTCATATTTAAGTAAGGACCGACCGATTTTATTTTGAAATGCCTGTTTTATATTTAGCGCATTTTGTGTATTAAAACTTGAGTCTACACCTTGCCAAGTATGAGTCCAGGAACCATTTTGAAATATTAAATTATCTGCAACCGCGCCAAGTAAAAGAATTTTTTCGTCTTTTTTTAATGGTAAAGTTTGCTTGTCATTTTTTAGTAAAGTAATCGACTCTAATGCAGCTTGTTTTGCTGTTGCTTGAAATTCCTTAGAGCCAAAATCTGGATATTGATCTAATGGATACATCGGGGTTTCAAATAAACCCAATTTAAGCTTGGCATAGATAATTCGAGTTACAGCATCATCTAAGCGAGTCTTACTTATTTTTCCTTCCATAACCGCTTCATGAAATAAGTCTAGATATTCTCTATAATTTCCATAATACGGCACCATACTCATATCTAATCCTGCATTAATTGCCAAGACTATCGCTTCTTTTTGATTTTCTGCAATTTTATGTACCGTATGTAGCATGCGAATATCTTCCCAATCTGAGACAGCAAAACCTTTAAATCCAAATTCTCCCTTGAGAATATTCGTAAGTAAGTTTTTATTCATGTGCCCAGGAATTCCATTGACAGATCCAGAATTAATCATTACTGAAAGAGCTCCTGCATCTACGGCAGCTTTAAAACTGGGAAGGAATAGTTCCTTCATTTGTCGTTCTGGAATCCATGCAGGTGTTCGATCTCTTCCCGAATTTGGATAACTATAGCCAACAAAATGTTTCATGCACGATAAGACAGAATAGGGAGAATTCAACGCACTTCCTTGGTAACCCTTAACTAAAGCAGCTCCCATTTCACTCGCTAAATGCGGATCTTCTCCAAGCGTTTCAAAATACCTAGACCATAAAGCTTTTCTTCCTAAATCAAGGACAGGCGAAAAATTCCAAGGAACTCCTGAAGCGCGCGTTTCATATGCGGTTATCATTCCCATTTTTCTTGCTAATTCTGGATTCCATGTTGCTGAGAGTCCAATTTCCTGTGGAAAAAGAGTGCCGCCAACGATGTAATTTGCTCCATGAATTGCATCTACACCATATATTATTGGAATTTTTACTCGCTTACTAAGATAAATAGAATGAATTTGTTCTAAAATAGTTCTCCAGGTTTTTAAATCTAAGGTATTCGCACTGACATTTAATAAGGAACCAATTTTATCTTGCTCGATTAACTGCACTAATTTTTTTTTGTCTAAAACAATAGGAGTTATAACTTGACCTTGATCGTTGGTTTTTAACAATGCATCCAATGTTAACTGACAAGTTTGGGCAATCTTTTCTTTAACAGAAAGATTTTTAACAATGCTTTTTGCCCTCTTTAATAAGGATTTATCAGTATCTTGTGCTTGTATTTTGTTAAATGCAAATAAAATTAAAAATAGCAGAAAGGTCTTCAT
>JBILAB010000257.1:0-6194 GCA_044354455.1 Crocinitomicaceae bacterium
TGTATTGAGTTTAAAAAGCGCTTCTTTTATTGTCCATGCAACTGTCAAGTCAAAAATTGATGTTGTATCGAAAATAGCAAATTCTTCAGGGTGTAAATACCGACTCCAAACTTTCAGAATTCGAGGGTTTAATTCTTCAATATCTATTCCAATAGGTGAAGTATCATGTGCAAAAGCAACAAAATTTTTAGAGTGACTAATAGAAATAAATATTTTTTTATCTTTTACATTGGGCTTTCCTATTGTGTCATAGCGAATAGCTTTTTTTCCGATTTGAAGGGTTCTTAAAAAACGAACATATTCAAATTCTTTTTTTCGTTTTGGGTTACTTAATAGTTGATACTTATCCAATTCCTCAGGAAGAATTTCAGACTCTAAATTAATTTTAGTAAGTGCACAACACGAAAACCTAAAATTAGATTTAGTTAAGTTAAAAATGCTATTTTTAATTTCTACCACAATCTCTTAATATCTATCACAGTTTTGCCCTATTCACAAAGGTGTAAAAAACACATCATTTATTTGTTAATATTTTAATAATATAATTGTTTTTTTTATATTTACAAATTGAAAAATTCCAACTTAAAGCAATTTAAAGAATTATATTATGGCAAATAAGTTAAAACTAGTTATACTAATATTTTTAATTCCAATGACTTGTGTCTTTTCGCAGTCTGGTTTAGGAACTATTAAAGGTACCGTTAAAGATGAAGTTTCAAAGCAGCCACTTCCTTACAGCAAGATATTTTTGCTTCAAAATGGAGCCACAAAAGGAAATGCAAATACTGACTTTGATGGAAATTTTCAAATTAATGGTATTCCTCCTGGTTCTTATGATGTTGAGGTAAGAAATGCAGATGGTTATCAAACATCCGTAGTTTCTGGTGTTTCAGTATCTCCAGATAAAATTACTTTTTTAGATAAGTTAACACTTGATAAGCCAAAAGACATTAAAGATCTAGATGAAATTAGTGTTATAGCGTACCGTGTTCCATTAATTGATAAAGATGGTGGGTCATCAGGTGGAACAGTTACAAGAGATGACATTGCGCGCCTGCCAACTCGTTCAGCAGCAGGAGTAGCACAAACAGTTGGAGGAGTCAATTCAAATGAGGGTTCTGGAGCAATATCTGTTCGTGGTTCTCGTGAGGATGGAACTTATTATTATATTGATGGTATTAAAGTGCGTGGTTCTTCAAATATTCCTAAATCAGCACTCGAAGAAGTTTCTGTAATTACTGGTGGAGTTCCTGCAAACTATGGAGATGTTACGGGTGGTATAATATCCATAACAACAAGAGGTCCTTCTGCTGAATACTTTGGAAGCGTAGAAGCGGTTTCTTCTGGCTTATACTTGAAAGGTGCTGATAAAGATGGCTATGACGGAAAAGTTTTTGGCTTAGATAAATATGGTTATAATTTGTTTGAAGGAATGTTATCAGGGCCTCTTTGGCTGCAAAAAGACTCTACTGGCAAAAAAACAAAACCAAGATTAGGTTTTTTAGTTTCTGCTAACTTTTTAGATCAGTTAGATAGTAGACCAATAAAGGATGGTGGTTTACGTGTTAAAAAAGATGTTCGTGATGCTTTACTAGCAAATCCACTGAGACCAACTTCAACAGGAAATGGAACATTTCACAATGCATTGTTCCTTAGAGATTCAGATTTTGAACGAGTTGATTGGAGAATGAATGCGCGATCAACAAGTTTATCTGGTCAAGCAAAAATAGATGTTAATACTGGACCAAGTGTGAATCTAAAATTTGGTGGTTCATTTAGTTATAACTCTGGAAGTAATTATTCATTTGCTAGTTCTCTTCTTAATTTTCAAAATTTTGGTTTTTCTAAATCATTGGACTACCGAGTTTTTGGTCAATTAAATCAGCGCTTTAACAACAATGTAGAAGGTAGTAGTTCTAAAATAAAATCTGCCCTTTATAACATTATGGTAGATTATTCAAAATCATCTTCAGAATCGTACGATGCTAATCACAAATACAATCTATTTAATTACGGTCATATAGGAAAATTCCAAACAAATAGAAAGCCATCTTATGAATTTGATCCTGTAACAAATACGTATATTCATAATGGTTTCAAAGAAATTGAAGTAGCATTTACTCCTTCAGAGTCAAACGCAGCTCTTGCAGCTATTACCACTCAATATTATGATATTTATGCTGGAAACCCAACTGGTCATTATGAAAATCTTTTTCAAATTCAGCAAGGAAATGCTTTAAGAAATGGTGATGCACCAGGAAGTGTTTATGGTATATGGAGTAATATTGGAACACCAAACAATGGCTTCGGAAAAAGTGAACAAAATCAATTTCGTATTACAGGTGCAGGAGCTATTGTAATTGGAGACCACAGTATTTCACTAGGTTTTGAATATGAGCAGCGAATTGACCGTGCATGGGGAAGTGGAGATAATGGACCTTTAGAAATTTGGCAAATTGCACGTCAGTTAGCGAACTTTCACATTGAAGAACTAAACTTAAATTCAGGGGTGCTTTCTGACTCAGGTTCTTATAAAGCTATAACCTATGAGCGCTTAAATACAGGATGGGCAAATACACATAACGGTCAATATGGAGGACAAAAATACGCTGACAATCAATCTTTCTTCGATTACAATTTAAGAGTTAAATTAGGCTTAACTCCCGGAGGCAATGATTATGTTGATATAGACAATTATGATCCAAATATTTTTTCTTTCGATATGTTTTCTCCCGATGAATTATTAAATAGCGGTGAATCATTTGTTTCGTATTATGGATATGACCATACTGGAAAGAAAGTAAATGGACCAACAGATATTAATAAATATTTTAATGAATATGATGATAATAATAATTTCAAAAGATTTGTTGGTGCATTTCAACCAACTTATATAGCAGGTTATATAATGGATAAATTTGCATTTAAAGACATCATATTTAATGTTGGTGCTCGAGTAGATGTTTTTGATGCGAATCAACCGGTTTTAAAAGACCCTTATCTTTTTTACAATGCTCTTACTGTCAGAGAAGTCCGCGATCTAAAAGAAGGTAATCAAACAGAGTATGAATGGGTTAATTTACCTGAAGGAATGGGAGATGATTATATAGTTTACGTTAATGATGTTAATAATCCATCAGCAATAAATGGATTTAGAACCGGTACTAATTGGTTCAATAGTGCTGGAACTCAAGTTGAGGATCCACAAGTAGTAAGAGGTGCGACAGGAATCGCTCCTTGGTTAACTGCTGATGCATTAACACAAGAAACACCAAATGAAACTGCGTTTCAGGATTACAAGGCTGCTGTGAATTTTATGCCTCGAATTGCCT
Source organism: Crocinitomicaceae bacterium (assembly GCA_044354455.1). Lineage (GTDB taxonomy): Bacteria > Bacteroidota > Bacteroidia > Flavobacteriales_D > Crocinitomicaceae > UBA952. The sequence continues at coordinate 3,333 of JBILAB010000257.1, forward strand.
TCTCATTCCCAATTTCTGATGAAGCATCTTTTATGGCTCATTACGATGTTTTAACCAAAAGACCAACATCTGGCTTTAGATTTGATCCGTATGAATATCAGTTTATTCAATCTCGATCTAATATAATTAACAATGCAAATTTAAAACCTGAAACTACTGTAGATTACGAATTAGGTTTTCAGCAAGTTCTTTCAAAAACATCCTCATTAAAAATTTCTGCTTTTTATAGAGAGCAAAGAAATAATGTTCAGTTAATAAATGTTTTTGAAGCTTACCCAGCAACATACAAAACATATGGAAATCGTGATTTTGGAACTGTAAAAGGCATGACCTTGTCTTATGATTTACGCCAAACTGGAAATATTCGTATGCAAGCAAATTATACACTGCAGTTTGCCGAAGGAACAGGTTCTGATGCTAACTCTGCAAATGCTTTAATTCAAGCGGGTCTTCCTAATCTTAGAAATATATTTCCATATTCTTTCGATCAACGTCATTCTTTTGCTATTACATTTGACTACCGTTATGGTGAAGGTGAAGATTACGATGGCCCAATGATTGGAAAAGTAAAATTGTTTGAAAATACAGGATTTAACTTATTCACTAATATAAACTCAGGTTCTCCTTATTCTAATCAAACATTTATAACTGATGACGCTATTGGAAATTTAAATGCAGGATTAAATGGAACTTTAAACGGATCAAGACTTCCATGGGCTTATCGTTTAGATTTACAAGTTGATAAAACTATGAATATAACTTTTGGTAAAACGGAAGACAAAAAGAAAGTGACTGCATTGAATATCTATATTCGTGTTACAAATTTATTTAATCAGTATAACATATTGGGTGTATATAGAGCTACTGGAAACTGGAACGACGATGGTTATTTAGCTGCAGCAAGTAGTCAAACTTCTATTCAGAATCAGATTGATGAACAGTCATTTAGAGATTATTACGCTATGAAAATTTCAAATCCATTCAATGTAAGTTCTCCAAGAACAATTAGATTGGGAATTAAAATGGACTTTTAATAAAGAAAAAAAAAGAATTATGAAAAAGCAATTAATTGCCACACTTATCGGTATTACAATAACAGCTTCTAATGCATTTGCATATTACGGCCCCAAGGATAAAGATTCTAAACCAATCGGTAAACCAAAAGGTGCAAACTGTAGCCCAGCGACAGCAAAACTATACATGCAATTTAATGATGTTAAGGCATTGATTGAGCAGGGTGGAAGTATGTTCCAAAATCGAGCTGCAGGTATTGCACAGTATGAAGTTCCAAAGGGAGGTAATGTACATGCAATTTTTGCAGGGGCTTTGTGGATGGGTGGAACGGATGTAAATGGGCAGTTAAAATTAGCTGCTTTGAAATACCGTAATGGAAATGATTTTTGGCCAGGACCGTTAACAGTTACACCTGGATCTGGAAATTACAATCCTATAAATCCTGTTGGAGATGATGCTGTTCGAGATTTTGGAGAAGCAAATATAGATGCTGATCAATGTCTTGCTTACGATAAATTTTTCACTATTCGAAAAGCAGAGGTTATTCGTTTTAATATCTATTGGGAATGTAATAATGGTATAGTAACAGAAGGATGTGATAATATAATCCAACCTACTAATGATGAGTTAAATCGAATTTATGGATGGCCTGCTCATGGTGATGTATCTCGCGGACAAGATTATTTTTTAGCGCCTTTTTATGACAGAGACGGAAATGGTAATTATGATCCTGATTTAGGAGATCATCCATGGTATGACGATATTCTAGGAAGAGATGATATTGAATGTGGAATTGATAGAAGAATTTCACTTTTTGGTGATGAAACACACTGGTGGGTTTTTAATGACAAAGGAAATATTCATAATGAAACTGGTGGTGATCCAATTGGCATGGAAATTCGTGCTCAAGCGTTTTCCTTTGCAACAAACGATGAAATAAATAGAATGACTTTTTATAATTATGAGTTAATAAATCGAGGTACACAGACTTTATACAATACATTCTTCTCTCAATATTTGGATGCTGATATTGGAAATTATGCAGATGACTATACCGGATGTGATGTGTCTAGAGGATTAGGATACATGTATAATGGTGACTTAAATGACCAAAGCGATGGTGGTCGATTAGGCTATGGTATAAATCCACCTGCAATTGGATGCGACTTTTTTGAAGGTCCTTACCAAGATGCTGATGGTCTTGATAATCCAGGTCCGTATTATGATGCAGCAACTGATACAGAAGTCGTTCCATCAGTAATTGAGGCCTTAACAAATAATGGAATTGTATATAAAGGAATTGGTATTGGTTATTCAGATGGAATAATTGATAATGAACGATTTGGAATGCGTCGCTTTACTTTCTTTACATCCACTTCGGCATATCCATATAATGATCCTGGACCTGCTGCAGAATTTTATAATTTTATGAGAGGTAAGTGGGCTAATGGTTCTGACATGTTTTATGGTGGTTTAGGATATGCAGGTTCTAGTGGTGCTAGTACTACCTTATCTGATTATATGTTCCCTGGAGATTCTGACCCTTTAAGTTGGTCTACTGCTGGTACGGATATGACTGGTCTTTTTCCAAATGGATGGGATGAAACCGTGAATAATAATCCTGTTGGTGACAGAAGATTTGTTCAATCTGCTGGCCCCTTTATTTTAAAGCCAGGTGCAATAAATAATATAACTGTAGGTATTGTTTATGGACGAAGTTTAGACGGAGATCAATTTGCATCTGTTGAAGCGATGAAAAGAGCAGATACAAAAGCACAGGCTTTGTTTGATGCATGCTTTAAAATTCTTTCTCCTCCTGATGCACCAAAACTTACAATTCAAGAACTG
>JBILAB010000112.1:0-6193 GCA_044354455.1 Crocinitomicaceae bacterium
CTTCCTGTGAAAACACAGTGTAAAAAAGGTTCTTTTGTCTTATTAATTTTCTGCAGAAATAGCTTATAAAGATCTTTATCAAAATAATTTAATTTTCCTTTTTTTAAATTTGAGGGAAAAATCTTTTCGTCATAAACATGCTGGAAACCATGATCCATAAAATACCCTCCTATATTTTCATATTTTAAATCGCCACTGAACAGATAATTTGATGAGTAGCCCTTAAGTTCTTCGTTGATTGTATGAATCTTTCGATGTTTTTCTGGATGCATTGAGATCGATATTTCAGGTAAAGCTGGGTAGCCACTAAAAATACTCGAATTTCCTATTTCTGAAGTTCCGCCACAGGCAAAAATGTTACTAAATAAGATCCCTTCAGATGCAAGTTTGTCAAAATTAGGTGTACTTTTTTTCGTCTTACTTAAGCAGCTTATAGCATTTGATGACCAACCTTCCAAAACTACAACAACGATATTAGGTTTCTCATTTTTAAAAATAAATTCAGTATGGGTCTTTGGATAATTATAAAGTTGCTTAACTATCGATTCAGCTTCTTTTGGTTTAATGTCTGGCATAAACTCGTCTATTGAAGTTCTATTATGTAATAAATAACTTTGGGTAAAATAGTAAACAGAATTTACAGCCAAGTCATTTGAAATATGATTCTTTGAATAATATGCAGAGGCAATATTTAAAGGTATTTGCTGAATCCCTCCACGTATTAATAAAAAGAATTGAACCAAAAAGATGAAAAGCACTAGTATTCCTGAAAATATGCGTTTTTGCCATCCTAAATAAGTATTCAGTTTTAATTCTAAAAATAAGAAGCGAACAAGAAAAAAAGCTATGATGATTTCTAATATCAAGTAAAATAAAAACCATAAAAACATAGAGAAGCCCGCTGTTCGGAAAACCTCATCAGGATTTGATAAATGCAGAAAAACACGCGTTGTTAACTTATGATTCCATTCTGTATAGGCATTAATTTCACCGCAATGAATGAGAGCTACGAATAAGATTTCCAGACTCAAAAAAGTAAAAAAAATAGGTTTCGACCATTTTCCTGGCCATATATAAGTTAATACTAAAATCAAAAGAGGGATTGCGCTCAAAGCAGCTGCACTAGCCAAATCAATTCGAAGAGAATAAACAAATGCTAAAAGCCATTCTCCAAAAGAAACATTTGTAAATTTTCCAGCATTGTGAATTGAAAATAAAATCCTGCCTGCATCGAAAAACAATATCCAAAATAAAAGTAGTTTGAAAATGGAATACACCATATTTTTCATGATCATATTGCTGCTATTTTTTTTGTTCTGATTTGCTGTGCTTGAATAACTCCATATTGGCAACATCTGGAATTGAATGTCGAATAAGACCATTTACAAGAGGGTAAATAATTGACTTAGATTTTAGTTCCTTACTTAAGAATTGTTGTTTTAAATCAACTGCATCAATAAAAACTAATAATCCACCAATAAAATATGCCCATTTTATTAAACCAAGTGCTGCACCCAATAATTTATTTACTAAAGACAATTGAGCGATTTTTAAAACCTGTTCTAGTGCCTTTCCCCCAAAATAAATACAAGCACCTACAAGTAAAAATAGAATTAGAAAAGAAAAAGCCGGAAGATATTCTGGCATTGAATCAGTTTGAGCTGAAATAAAGTGAGAAAATTTATCTGAAAAGTGACATGCAGCATAAAGACCTATCAATAATGCTAAAATTGTAAAAAGCGCCATGATAAAACCCTTATTAAAAGCTCTCCAGGCTCCATATAACAATGGTATTATTAGCACAATATCCAGTATATTCATAATGGAAAGATAAGGTGATAACTCAATAACAAAATCCAAAAAAAGAAATCTTCTAAACAAATACTTGTTTGTTTTTGAATAAGTTCTTAATCTTGTTGCTATGATTTCTCCCTATAACGATGCCTATTTTATGAAGCAGGCATTAGATGAAGCAAAAAAGGCATATTTACTTGATGAAGTTCCTGTTGGGGCTGTGATAGTTTGCCAAAATCAAATTATTGCTAGAGGTCATAATTTAACAGAAACATTATGTGATGTTACTGCGCATGCAGAAATACAGGCAATAACAGCTGCCGCAAATTATTTAGGAGCAAAGTATTTGAAAGGTTGCACACTCTACGTTACCTTAGAACCTTGTTGTATGTGTGCAGGAGCTCTTTATTGGTCGCAGATAGATAAAATTGTTTACGGTGCAAGAGATTTGAAACGTGGTGCAGGAAATCATGGGAATAAATTATACCATCCAAGTTCCTTGGTTATTAATGGTATTTTGGAGGAAGATTGTGCACAGCTAATGAAAGATTTCTTTTATGAAAAGCGGAAGTAAAGCTAATTATTTATTGCTCTTAAAAGAATAGCTGTTTGAATAAGCATGGCTGATAAAAATAAAAATAAGAAATAAAGCAATAATCTGGTTTCGTTTTCTACGAAAACAAATATAGCTACTGAAGTTAGGAAAGCAATAATCTGCAAACTAAACATCAATAAAAACCGAGAAGCAAAAAACTCTGGAGCATAACTTGGCAATATAAAAAAAGACAAAGAGCTTATTAAGTAGATAATTAAGACCAATAAACTAATTAATAATCCATCATATCTAGAAAGAGGTGTTAGATCCAATTCAATAATTAGAAAAAACAAAGATGCTAGAAAAAATTGTGGTATAGCCAAATGAAAATAATTGAGTTTATTCATTTGGTTGATTTAATTTTAAAATCTCTCTAATAACAAGAAACATAGAAGAAATGACACCAAAGAGTGAAAGGGAAAGCGTCCACCATGGAGTTGTAGTTTGAAATTTTTTGTCGCAATAGGTTCCTAGCCAAGCAAAGAAAGCAATAATTCCTGCCATTTGAATTCCAATGCTTGAAAAGCGCAAGAAAAGATTATTTTTATTTTCGATTTTCTTAGTCTTCTTCTGAATCAAAAGAGACATCGTTATTATAACTTGTTGAGGATAATGGCGCTTTCATCACACAAGCACCTTCAAAAAATGCTCCTTCCTCAATATTTAATTTCAATGCTTCAATATCTCCCTTTATTCGAGCAGTACTTCGTAAAATAAGTAGATTTTCGATTGTTAACTCTCCTTCTAAAGCGCCTTCGATTTCTGCATTTACACATACCAAATTCCCTTTGAGTTTGCCAGAGTTACCAATTTTAACTTGCCCAGAACAAGAAATATTACCAATCACATCACCTTCAATCAGTATACCTGAATTTGAAACAATATCTCCAGTGATTTCTGTTCCTGCTATCACTCTATTTAATTGGTCTGAACTGTTTTCGTTTGAAACACCTGATCCAAAAAATTCTTTTCGTTTTAACATATTAATTAATAATTATCGAGGTAAAATAGTTTATATTCTTCAAATTTCGCTGTTTCAATTAACTTTTTCAAATTTTCTTGCGTAATAATGTAAATTTTATTGTCTTGAAGGTCGTCAATAAATTCAAAACCTGCTTTATAAGCATCAATAAACTTGTTGGCAAGAATGATTGATGCAAATTCTTGCACTAAAATAAATGATTTTTCTGAAAGGGTTATTTTTGAACTAACTCGCAATTTACTAGACTTGAATTTTTTAACAGCAAAATCTGAAATTGCCCCCTTTGAGAAATCAGTATCATCTTCTTCATCAAGAAGAACAATTACATATTGAGGGACATCGGAAACATACTCAAAAAAGTATTTTTTATTAAAATCTAGTTCTTCATTTTTAGAATAGCCCGATTGAATTATATCAAGCATCTCTTTTGCTCTTTTTGCTTGTTCTGTTTGAGGTTTTTCTTCAATAATTAGATTTAATTTAGGGATTAAAGCTGATTTATCTTGTGTCAATTGCCCCATTGCTAAAACATTTAATAGCATATATTCGCTTCTACACGAATTTGCAAGGTCCTTTTCAAGAATAGTTTGACTAAGATTATAAACTGTTTGATATGCTTGTAATTTATACTGTTCTAATAATTTTAAGTAATCTTTTTGTGATTCCTCAGCATTTTTCTTTTGCTTTAAGTAAAAATCTGGATCAAGAAAATATTTTGCTGCATCTGAATTTGGATATTTATCTAAAATGTAAGATTTATACTTTTCACTTTTTTTATTTTGCTCATTTAATCTAAATAATTGAAATGCAGCTGACAAATCTGTATTATTAGAAAGTTTTAAAGCGAGGGCAGATTCAAATTGCTGTTCTGCTAAATCATTTTCTAACAAAACTTCTTTAAATAAAATCCCTGATGTGTATAACGCATCTATTAATCGTAGTTGAGATTGGGAAAATGCGCTATCACTTAAAGGAATGTTTTTTAGTAACTTTTCGTAACTCAATGAATCTTTTGATTCTTGTTCTACTATATTTTGAGAAGAATCAGTAGAAATCAAATTATTAATTACGGGTAATTTATCACTTCGTCTCCAATTATCTTCATTGTCTCGTGCTCCCCATAATTTCTTAAATTCTTTAAATCCTGTTTCTCGTAATTTTGGGTTATTGAAAATAAATTTATTTGTGTTAGTATTATTAACTACAGCACTATTGCTTTGTAATGCAAGCAATTTTGCAGCTTCTTTTTCCTTTGCCTCTTGTATTTCTCTGCGCATTTGTTTTAATGTCTCCTTTAGAAATATCTCTCTGTCTTTAACGCTCAACTTTGCGATGCGTTCTACGCTATCTTCAAATGCAGCAGTCTCTAATGCTTTTACTAAATCAAATAATTTATCTGATTTATTTTTTACAATTTCAGCATTTGGATAATCTTCTGGCATAAAACGAGCGCAGGAATCATAGTATTTTTGAGCTGGAACAAACTCCTTGGCAAAAAATGACATATCTCCAAGTTTTTCATAGGACATTGCTTTCTGTCTTTTATTTGACAGCGAAAAAAATGCAGATTTAGTTAAACATTCTTTCGCTTCTTGTTCACGGTTATTATTTAATTCGACCAAACCTAAAGCGTAAAAAATTTGGTCTTTAAATGCTGCATTTTTAGAATCACGTGCCATTTTTTTTAAATCTTTCTTTACCCGTTCGCTTCCATCTGCCACAGCACTATTTAAACGGGCGTTAAATGCTAATTCAAAAGAAGCGGAAGCTTTTATAGCTTTTTTGAAGTGGTAGCTTGCGCTACCTGAATTGTTAGCATTTTGGTATAATTGAGCTAATATATAATTAAATCTTGCTTTTTCTCTTGGGTTATTTGATTTAGAAAGTGCAAGTTGTAAACCATCAATTGCAGCTTCATAATCTTTTCTCTTCATCGCTAAGTCGGAATAAGCTTTGTAAATTTCTAATTGAAGACTACTCGTCATAGTTGGCAGAGCTGCATCTCCTTTTTTCTTATTGAAAAAGGGCATGAAATCTTTAAATTTCTTTTTCTTTTGAATTTGAGCAATTTCATTCAAACCATCCAATATTAATTTTGCATCAGAAAATTTGTTCTGCTCAATATATACTTTCGCAATCCATAATTCTGCAATATAAGTGGAAGGGTCTTTGATGAAAAATCGTTTGACAAACTCGAAATTGCTTAGTGCTTTTTCATAATCTCTTCGGTAATAAAAAGCCTTGCCTATTGTTAGCCAATTTTCATCAATCCAATTGTTATACTCTGCTTCTTTATAATACATATCGACAGCATTTGGCATACTGTGATCTTCGATAACTTTTGTGCATTTGGCGATTGCAGTATCAATTGCTGGGTACATTCCTTTTACTTCTGTTTCATCTGGCAAGAGATTTACAGGAAGAAAAGTATAAAAATCATCTTTGTGGGAGCCATCAAAAGTTATCAATGATAGTCGCAATAATTCATTGGCATTAAATAAACCATTATATCTTGCAGTTGTTGAATGATATTTACGGTTTAAGAAATTATTTTTTTCTGTTGAGCATGCGAAAACTGTTAGCAATGCTAAGAGAATGCATAATTTTTTTATTAGACAGCTTGTCATTCTTTTTTAATTCGTCTATTATTAACTGAAAATGAAGGGTTTTAGTATAAAACCCACTCTTTTATTACGCAATATTTGTAAATACTTGTTGAATATCATCGTCATCTTCAATTTTATCCAACATTTTTTCAATATCTATCAGCTGTTCTTCAGAGAAATCAACTGGACTTGTAGGGATTCGTTTTAAACTAGATT
>JBILAB010000113.1:0-6151 GCA_044354455.1 Crocinitomicaceae bacterium
TAGATGAAATACTCTCTAGAAAATTTATAAGCTTTGCAGCTAAAGACTTCAAGGTTGCATTAAATGAGAAAGAATACCAACACAGTAGAAATAATATTGCAAAAATCTTAAAAGCTGAAATTGCGCGTCAAATTTGGACTGAAGAAGGTTTTTATAGAACTATAAATCCTCTTGACAATGAATTAAATACTGCGTTAAAAGAATTAAAATAAGTCTAAAAAAGCTTTTATTAGGCTTTTATTTGCGATTTTCGCAAAGAAGATGCCGTGATTTGTGAAATCAAATTATTTTGCTTTAATTATTGTGCTTACTTTTGATTTAAACTCAAATTGAACTCAAAATGAAAAAACTACTATTAATCTCTTTCTTCTTTGCTTTATCCATAAAAATAAATGCACAAAAAGATCAAGTAACCTTGAAGACAGGTGAGACGCTAACAGTCAAAATATCTGAAGTTACACCAAGCCAAGTAAAATTTCTAAAAACATTAGATGGCCCAATTTATTCTTTGAACAAAGCAGAAGTTTTTATGATCGTATATGAAGATGGCCGAAAACAACTTTTCGAGCAGGAAAGTAGCAGTAATATTAAAAATCAGAACACTAAAATTGAAGATGAAGATGAAGTATTGGATCCATCAAAAAGATATGGTGGGCCGCGAATAGGACTTACCTATTTATCTGAAGGCTTTATTAGTGATAAAGTTGGGACACAATTCATAAGTCAATTTGGTTGGCAGTTTGAAACACGTCTATTTAAACTAGCTGATGGCTCCGGAGCATTATTTGAAGTTATCCCACTCATTGGTGGGCTGGATCGCGGTATGTTTCTTCCAAGTATTTCTACTGTTTTAGGCTATAGACTAGCGAATGGGATTGAATTTGGTATTGGCCCTAATCTTTCCCTTTCTGGTTTTGGTCTAGTATATGCTATTGGCTTTTCTTTTAAGTCTGGTGCAGTTACATTTCCAATTAATTTGGTTTTTGCGCCTTCATCTAGGAATCCTTATTATAATGCTTATACAACTGATTATGACCCCAATACTGGCAATTATATTGAGGTCCCTTCAGGTGAATTTGAAAAGACCGGTTCTAGGTTGAGTTTATTAATCGGATTTAATTCCCGTAAAAAGTAATTTTGTATTTATGAAAAATATCACTAGCTATTTAATAATCTTGTTATTCACATCAAAATTCTTTAGTCAAGATACGATTGTAAGTACTAATGGAGTAATTGTTTCAGGAACAATCATTGAATCTGACTCTTTATTTATTTCTTACAAATCACTTAACACCACAGAGAGTGAGGTAAATCTTGTGAATAAATCCACCATTCTTTTAGTTAAATACAGTAATGGAAGGGTTGATCAGCTTTACAAGAATGATACTTTATTGACAAAAAATGGTGATAAGATCATTGCGAAAATACTAGAGATAGATTCTGACTTCTTAAATTATTTTCGTTTTGATGGTAAAATAAATTCTATTCAAATAACTCCTTTGGCTTCACTTTTTATGTACCAACTTTCTAACGGTGAAAAAGTAGTCATCACTGAAAAACCACAAGACAATACAGATTATAAAGCTTTAGGGGAGGCAGATGCTAAAAAATATTTTAAAACAAACCCCGGATTTATAGTAGGAGAAGTTGTTTTAGGAGCTACATGGTGGGTTGGGGTTCCTTTAATCTCAGGAATAATTCTTCCTTTGATAAAACCTGTTAAACTTGAATCAGCAATGAACCCTAATAATGTTCTTTTAAATTCAAATCCTGCTTATAAGAGTGGTTTTGAAAAAAAAGCAAGTGGAAAAAAAATGGCTGCAGGTTTTACTGCCTTAGGTGCTGGAGTTGTTGGATCGGTAGTAGCCCTTATTACAATAGTAATAGTATCTTTTAGTTTTTATTAATTTATTTCCACTGCAATCTCGTTTTTTCTTCCAATAACTTTCCATGGAGGATTGTATCCAAGATACTGAAATGTACCAACCTTAGTTAATTTTTCACGAGAAATTAAATTTTGAAGTTCTTGACTTTTCTCTTTAATTTTTTCATTGGATGCAAAACCTGAAAATTTTATTACAGCATATTTTTTTGGCTCAATTACAATTAATTGAACATCCTCTGAATTAGGTTTTGGGAGCTCTTCTAATTTGTAGTTCTTTGGCATTACAAATGCCATTTTTGTATTCTCCCCCATTTCCATAAAGACTGGAGCAGTCATTGAAATAGATTCATTTTTATCGTTTCCACCAAATATATAAGATGCTACTCGACGAAATCCCATGCTTGAAGAAGCTTCATAAGATGCAGAAGGAAGAGTTGTTTGGGCAATAATCATCGAGTCGTATTGCCGAATTTCAAATTCATCATACTTTTTTAATACGGTATAATTGGGTGTTTCGATTTTATCAGATTGAAAGGACATAATTATTTGTGAAAGAAAGAAAATACCAATTATTACTGCAAGAATTAAAAATACTTTATTCATTTTTATTTGTTTAAGTGTTTCTTTTTAAAAGCGTTAAGTCTGGGTTTACTCACAGAAATAACATATGGATTATCGGGGTTGTCTCTTTCAAAATTCTGATGGTAGTCCTCAGCCTTATAAAATTTTTCGAAGGCAACACATTCAGTAGTGATGGACTTAAATTTTTTATTAGCCAATAATTTTTGAATATATGCTTTTGCCTTCTCTTTTTCTTCATCTGTAGCATAAAATATAACCGAGCGATACTGTGTTCCTTTATCTGGTCCTTGCTGATTTAAAGTTGTTGGATCGTGAGAGTTAAAGAAAACACGCAGTAGATCGTCATATGAAATGAGTTTGGGATCATATACTACTTTTACTGTCTCAGCGTGACCAGTAGTTCCAGTACAAATTTGATTATAACTTGGATTTTTAACTTTTCCGCCTGAATACCCCGACTCAGCATATTCGATTCCTTTAACACTTTCAAAGATTGCTTCAACACACCAAAAACAACCGCTTCCAAAATAAGCCACTGCAAATTTATCTTGCTTTGTTTGGCAATGAAGTATTGAAGAAAGCAGTATGAAAAAAAATAAAAGTCTCTGTTTCATACTCTTTTAACAGATAAAAATTTAATTTGTTTTATAATTTACAAACAACTTGTTTTTAATCTATTAGTTTTAAAAGGGCTTTAAAATATTAAAATCAATATCAAATTTTATCGTCTAAACTTCCTCTAATATTTAAAAAATCTTTTTAGAGAATTCGCTGGCTTTTCGATAAAATAATACGATAATAATGTGATAAGAAAAAGAGTTATAAAATACAAGAGCCACACCATATGTTTGTCAGAAATTGACACCCCAAAGTTTGGTGATATATAATTCCAAAAGAATCCAATAACAAAAAGATGATATAGATATAATCCATAAGAAATCTTGCCAATGAAAACTACAATTTCATGATGCAGCAAATAGCCAATCAAGAACCTAAAACCATTCCCAGAAGCTTTATATATTATAAATGCACATACAATCGAAAATAAATATTCATCGAAAATTCCGAATAGAAAACTTGAATTTAAATTATACTTTGCCAAATAAAAAAAACCGCTGTAAGACAATAAAGCAATGAACCAGGCTATTTTGTTCTCAAAAATCTTTTTCCAATATAGGTTATAGCGTTTAACATATGCTAATAAAGCACCCAAACAAAGCGGAAAAAATTGATTGAGCGTGAAATAGGAGCTGATCATCCAATTATCTTTAAAAACAAAAAAACTAATGCTTCTACTCAAAAAAGCTAATGCCAAAAAAGCTAGAATAATCTTAAATACATGTTTTTGATTACTTAGTAAAATAACAAATGGCCAAAGGATATAAAATTGTTCCTCAACCGCAAGAGACCAAAAATGATTAAAATCCCCAATATAATTTCCTGTTTTACACTGTAAAATATTAGATGAAAAAGTCATTAACCAAGGAAATATCTCGCGTGTATTTGCATGATTGATATAAAAAAGATAAAATAATAGCATGTAATAAGCAGGAAAAATTCTTAAAAATCTTCGAGTATAAAATATTTTTAGAGAATGTATGAATGAAATCTGGTTTATAAGTATTTTCTCTTTCGATTCAAAAAGAATATTGCTAATAAGATAACCACTCAATACAAAAAATAAAATCACACCATGTCCCCAAGGAGTGTTTTTTAATATTATATTTTCAGTGTCCCAAGCCACCCAATGCCCAATAATAACAGAAATTACTGCAAAACAACGAATCCCATCCAATTGGGCAAAATAACTTAAATTATTTTTTGTAGTATTAGACATATAACAAAAATTACATTATTTGTTTGAAAAGATAATAATCTTCAAATATAGACAATTATTAAAATTCTAATTTTTATTAATCTTATTGTAATGATTAACAGAGATGACTAATAAAATATTTTAGCTTTGATTTTTATTCCCACCACAAGAAAGTAGATTCAGAATACATTAAAAATATTTTAGATTAAAAGATTGCCACAAATAACCTATAATAGCTTCTATTAAAATACAATCTAATTTTATTCATTAGTTTGTCATTGCAATCATGTAATACAACTTTATAGAAATAGTTTCTTAAAAGGAACTTGAAAATTATAATATTAAAACCAAATTTTCATTTATTTGTTAGACAAGTAGGAGATTTATTTGTGAGAATACCATAAAAGCGGTATTTTTGCAATGCAATTCATTGTTATTTATAATAAATCTAAATAAACAAGGCACATGATTACTGTAACAGATGCTGCAAAAAAACAAGCCCTTCGTCTAATGGATGATGAAGGAAAAGATGGATTATTTATTCGTGTGGGTGTTGAAGGTGGCGGTTGTTCAGGTTTAATGTATCAATTGACCTTCGACAATGAAGAAAAAGAAGAAGATAAGTCCTTTGAAGACAATGGAATTAGAGTGGTTGTTGACAAAAAAAGTTTTTTATATTTAATTGGCACAATCCTTGATTTTTCAGGTGGTTTAAATGGTAAAGGATTTATTTTTAAAAATCCAAATGCAGATAGGACTTGTGGTTGTGGAGAATCATTTTCAGTTTAAAGTAGAGAAAAGCAAATAATGAGCAACTATACAGAAACCGATTTAGAAAAAGATTTACAAGATCAAGAATATAAATACGGATTTGTAACAAATATCGAATCCGATAAAATTCCTGTTGGCTTAAATGAAGATATTATTCGCTTAATTTCATCAAAAAAAGAAGAGCCAAATTGGATGTTAGACTACCGCTTAAAAGCATTTGCTGTTTGGCAGACAATGACAGAGCCCGAATGGGGTCATGTGCATTACGAGAAGCCAAAATTTGATGAAATAGCATATTACTCAGCTCCGAAACAGAGCAAGAAATATGAATCTTGGGAGGATGTCGATCCAGAAATGAAAGCTACAATGAAAAAATTGGGGATTTCTATGGAAGAGCAAATGCGACTCACAGGAGTTGCCGTAGATTTTGTTATGGATTCTGTTTCAGTTGCTACATCTTTCAAATCAAAATTAAGTGAGCTTGGAATTATCTTTTGTTCTTTTTCGGAAGCGGTTAAAGAGCATCCCGAGTTAGTTCAAAAATACATGGGAACTGTTATTCCAACTTCAGATAATTTTTATGCTGCCTTAAATTCTGCAGTATTTACAGACGGTTCTTTTTGCTATATCCCAAAAGGTGTTCGCTGTCCTATGGAACTTTCAACTTATTTTAGAATAAATGAAGGAGGAACGGGGCAATTTGAAAGAACTTTAGTAATTGCAGATGAAGGAGCCTATGTTTCATATTTGGAAGGTTGCACTGCACCTCAGCGTGATGAAAATCAATTGCATGCTGCAGTTGTTGAATTAATTGCACTTGAGAATGCAGAAATAAAATATTCTACCGTTCAAAATTGGTATCCTGGAGATAAAAATGGATTGGGAGGAATTTATAATTTCGTGACGAAAAGAGGAATTTGTGAACGGAAATCTAAAATTTCTTGGACGCAAGTTGAAACAGGCTCAGCCGTAACATGGAAATATCCTTCTTGCATCCTCAAAGGAGATTATTCTATTGGGGAATTTTATTCAGTGGCTGTTACAAACAATTATCAGCAAGCTGATACGGGCACAAAAATGATTCACCTAGGAAAAAA
>JBILAB010000114.1:0-6074 GCA_044354455.1 Crocinitomicaceae bacterium
TAATATAAAGAGAGCAAGAACCACAAATTCCTTCACGACAGTCGTGGTCAAATGCAACAGGATCTTCTTTTTTAGTAAGAAGCTCTTCATTTAATTGATCCAGCATTTCTAAAAAAGAGCTATCTGTAGACACATTATCCAAGGCATATGATTTTAGTTCACCCTTTGCTTTAGAATTCTTTTGTCTCCAGATTTTTAATGTAATGTTTATTGTTTTTGCTGCCATGTTTGTTGTTTTATTCAAAACAGTTTTTAATCTTATTTCGTTATCCAATTCCAAAATTTCTTATGAAGCGCAGGAATTGCCATTCCCATAACAGGAAGTAAAATTGCGGTAAAAATAAATGTCTTTAATAATTGAGGAAGTTCTTTAATTAAAGGAAAGATTAAGAAAAACATGAGATTGATAACTGGATAAACAAATAGCCAACTAATCAACATCATTTTCCACACTTTAGGTTTTTTATCCATTATTTATAGTTTCTATCAGCGATTTTAATAAATTCATAATTCAGTTCTTCTTTGTGAAGGATTGCTTTTGTTACATCCATTCCTTGGTATTCCCAAGCGGCGACATGTTTGTATTTCTTATCATCTCTTAAGGTTTCACCCTCGGCATCTTGAAACTCTTCTCTAAAATGCCCACCACACGATTCATTTCGTTCTAAAGCATCAATAGCCATTAATTGTCCTAATTCGATAAAATCTGCAACTCGCATGGCCTTTTCCAATTCAGAATTCATTTCATCTGCAGCACCTGGAACATACACATCAGCATAAAATTCAGTTCGTAAATTCCCAATTTCTTCAATAGCGTCCTTAAGGATTTTTTCGTTCCGTGCCATCCCAACTTTATTCCACATTATCAATCCCAAACGTTTATGAAAATGATCAACAGATTTACTTCCTTTTGCAGAAATTATCTTTTCAATACTTTCCTTCACTGAATTTTCTGCATCCAAAAATTCTTGCATATCGGTAGAAATTTTCCCTGTTCTAATTTCATCTGCCAAATAATTAGAAAGTGTATATGGAAGCACAAAATAACCATCCGCTAGACCTTGCATTAAGGCAGAAGCGCCTAATCTATTTGCTCCGTGGTCAGAAAAATTAGCTTCACCAGCAACAAAACACCCAGGAATTGTACTCTGAAGATTGTAGTCAACCCAAACTCCTCCCATTGTATAATGCACAGCTGGATATATTTTCATTGGAGTTTCATAGGGATTTTCGTCTGTAATTTTTTCATACATCTTAAACAAATTTCCATACTTCTCAGCCAACCATTTCTTTCCTAATTCAGTTATTTTTTCACTTGATGGATTGTGATCTCCTTGAGAATAAGCTGCTTGCTTACCTTTGGAAATAATTTCTGAGCTAAAGTCCAAATAAACCCCTTCATTCGTATCGTTAGCTTCAATTCCATAACCTTCATCGCAGCGTTCTTTTGCAGCTCTGGAAGCTACATCTCGGGGAACAAGATTTCCAAAAGCGGGATACCTTCTTTCCAAGAAATAATCTCTTTCTTCTTCCACAATTTGTGTTGGTTTTAGTTGTCCAGCTCGAATTGCTTCTGCATCTTCTTTTTTCTTTGGTACCCAAATTCTCCCGGAATTACGCAATGATTCCGACATCAATGTTAATTTTGATTGGTTAACGCCATGAACAGGGACACAGGTCGGGTGAATTTGAACGAAACAAGGATTTGCAAATTTCGCGCCGCGTTTATGAATTTTCCATGCTGCAGAAACGTTACTTCCCATTGCATTTGTAGATAGAAAATAGACATTTCCATATCCACCGCTTGCAATTACAACAGCATGAGCAGCATGTCTTTCAATTTCACCTGTTACTAAGTTCCGCGCAATTATTCCCCTGGCTTTTCCTTCTATGGTTACAATATCCATCATCTCGTGACGGTTATACATTTCAACACGACCTAAGCCAATTTGACGAGACAAGGCAGAATAGGCCCCTAATAATAACTGTTGCCCAGTTTGTCCTGCCGCATAAAATGTTCGTTGAACTTGCGTGCCACCAAATGAGCGGTTATCTAATAGACCTCCATATTCTCTTGCAAAAGGAACCCCTTGAGCGACACATTGATCGATAATATTTGTTGAAACTTCTGCTAAGCGATGCACATTTGCTTCACGAGCACGGTAGTCTCCTCCTTTTATAGTATCGTAAAAAAGACGGTAAACAGAATCCCCATCATTTTGATAATTTTTTGCTGCGTTAATTCCACCTTGTGCAGCAATTGAATGCGCGCGCCTTGGTGAATCCTGAAAACAAAATGCCTTAACATTATAGCCCATTTCTCCCAGAGATGCAGCA
Organism: Crocinitomicaceae bacterium; assembly: GCA_044354455.1. Lineage (GTDB taxonomy): Bacteria > Bacteroidota > Bacteroidia > Flavobacteriales_D > Crocinitomicaceae > UBA952. The sequence continues at coordinate 2,338 of JBILAB010000114.1, forward strand.
GCAGATGCTCCAGCTAAACCAGTCCCTACAACAATTACATCAATTTTAGGACGATTATTTGGAGCCACTAATTTCATGTGATTCTTATGTTCCGTCCACTTGTTAGCTATCGGTCCTTCTGGAATTTTAGAATTTAACTTCGACATACTTTAAAATTTTCCTAGTTATTCAAATAAATTAAAATGGGAATAAGCGCAAAAAGAAGCGGAACAATTACTGCAAATCCTTTACCTAAATTTTTGATGATTTGTGTCCATTTGGCGTGATTAACACCTAAAGTTTGAAATGACGAAGCGAAACCATGCCATAGGTGAAACCCTAAAACAAGCATTGAAAGAACATAAAAAAGAACTGCAAAAATTCCATTTGGGTTTGATTTACTAAAAAATGTCATCACTACTTTATGAAGATCAATGTAGCCATCCGCAATTTTGATATTGGTATTTTTATAATAAATAGCTGTTCCCTTTTCCTCTAAGGTGTTTGTATCTTTTGGGATTGGCTGAATACTTGGTACTTGTGTATAGTAAAAACTTTGACCTTTTGGGATATTCATTTCTTGTTTTGATTCAATTTTGTATGTATGCAAAGGTATTTCTTGTGAAAATTTAACTTTCCACCAAAAATTAGCCATGTGAGTAGCAATAAAAACTAAGATTAAAGTCCCCAATACCGCCATGTAGCGAGCTGGAGTAGAAGATGTTGGACCAGGATTATTAACAGCATAATTTACTGGTCGCGCTTTCTTATTTTGAACTGTTAAAATAAAACCATCAATAGCATGAAAAATAATAGAAATATAGGTTAAATAAGATAATATTTTTATTGCCGGATTGTGTGTCATGAAATAAGCATACTCATTAAAAGCCCTTCGACCCTCTTCACCGTGGATGAATATCAGCTGTAAATTACCAAGTAAATGTCCGATTAAGAACGTGCACAAAAACAAACCGGTTAAAGCCATCCAATACTTCTTTGCGATTGATGATTTTAATATGGAAGAATTACTCATAAATCTTTTTTAAGTCTGCAAAGATAATGTTAAACAACAGATAATTGACCGTTTAGTTCTTAATTTATAATTAATTTATTTAAGAAAGCTGGCTCCCTTTTTCATCAACTATAAGTTGAACATTAGCGCCAACAATAAGTGCTTGGTTATCTGAAATGTGTCCAACAGGAAAATCAAAGCCAATAGGAATTTTACGAAACTTGAAATGCTGTAAAACAATCTCCTCAATACTCATCCCAAAAGGAACTTCAGTATCTTGAATATCTGTCATACCGCCAACAACAAGCCCTTTAATTACCTCAAAAACCCCAGCTTTTTTTAGTGTAAAAAGAATCCGGTCTAATTGATAGTAATGCTCGGAGATATCTTCAATAAATAAAATTTTATCTTCAAAAAGATACGTGTCATTTGTGCTAAGCAAGCTATAAACAATACTCAGATTTCCTCCAACAAGCATCCCTTCAGCAGTGCCATGGCAATTACTTTCGTTAAGTTTTGCAGAAATAGTATAATTAGTATTCTCTAGAGCAGAAAACAATGAGGTAAGTGCTTGATTAGAATTGCTTCCAAAATTAAAGGGCATTGTACCATGAATACTTTGTACACCAAGTTTGTTAAGTCGCTGATGAAATACTGTAATATCGCTATATCCAACTAGCCATTTTGGTTCCCTCAACATATTTGCCCAATTCAATGAATCTACAATGCGAACAGACCCGTAGCCACCTCGCGCGCAAAAAATAGCTTTTACCTCTTCATGATCTATCCCAAACTGTAAATCTGCACTTCGTTCTTCATCGCTACCTGAAAAATAATTGTTTTTGCCAAAGCAATTTTTTGAAATAATTACTTTATATCCTCTATCTTCAATTTGTTTTTTTGCAACTAAAACTAGTTCTTTATCTATTGCTTTTGCTGGTGTACAAATATAGATGCTGTCGCCTTTTTTAAGACCTGGTGGTTTTATCATCTTTATTTTTTTGAAGCTAAAATTGCTATTGCTATTTTTAAATCATTTGCTGTGGTAACTTTTATATTTTCCTCTTCGCTTTCCACAAAAAAAAGTTTTTCGCCTATTTGCTCTAACAATCGAGCATCATCAGTTACTAAATCATGAAAAGGCTGTAAATATGCTTTTTTTAGAACTTCTGAACGAAAACATTGAGGTGTGTGAACTAATTTATAGTGATTTCTATTCAACGCTTCCGTTTTATTATCTGATAAAAACCTTACAGATTCTTTAATAGATAAAACAGGGATAACCGCAGAATTTTGCTGTAATGAATCAAAACAGAGTGTTAGTAGTTTTTGAGAAACAAAAGGGCGAACACCATCGTGCACTGCAATAAACTTTCCTGTACATTTTTCGAGTGCATTTTGAACAGTATGAAATCGTTCTTCACCACCAATAACAATAGTATGAGGGATTTTGAAATTGTACTCAACTTGCAACTCCTGCCAATAGTTTACCCAATCTTTAGGTAGCGCTAGAATAATTTCAATAGTATGATCAAATTTATAGAATAACTGAATTGTATGCATCAGAAGTGGCTTATTTCCAAGCACTATAAATTGCTTCGGCAAATTACTTTTCATTCTTTTACCAAGTCCGCCAGCGGTAATGATTACAGATTTCTCTTGCATAGTTCAAAACTACTATTTTTCTAGATAATTTTATTTGTTTTTAAAACTTGCATCTTATTTTTTATTGTTTTTTGTTTTTTAGCATTAAAATGATATCTTTGTTCAGATAGTTATTATTATTATGAAATTTCTTTTCTTACATCTTGCTTTTTTTATTTGTGTTTTTGGGCTTAATGCTCAAAATACAATTAGTATAGAAATTCCAGGAACTAACACTGATATTTCTAGTCAAACTCATGAATTAGAGCTTACAAACTCTGAGTCTATTGATGTATCTTTTGATATTATTAATAATACTGGAGCAACCCACCAATGGAGAATTACACGAGATAAAATCAGTGTTCCAACTACTTGGTCAGATTTTTTATGTTGGGGACATTGTACTGACCAATTCGGGGGTACTTGTTATGCTGCAAATGTATCTGATCCATGGACTACGCCAGCAACTCCAAGTGTTTTATTTGATGTAAACAATATTGAATGTGGGAAATTAAAAGTTACTATAAATCCTGACGATTGGACTACTACTGGGCAAGCTCGATACAGATATTATGTTTCAGATAATGGCACTAATTTTTCTGACTCTGTTGATTTAGTATTGAGTTATACAGCAGCTCTTAAGCCAGTTAAAGAAGAAACTTCAGTTACTATTGGCCCCAATCCTGCATCAGACCATATTCAAATAACTACGAGTGGAGTAGAAGCAGCAAACATAAAAATCATGGATGCCTTAGGAACAACTATTTCTAAAGAAACTATTATTTCATCAAAGAAAATCAATGTTTCCGATTTAAGAAATGGTGTTTATTTCGTTGTTATCGAGATTCCAGGATCAAAAACAATCACTCGAAAAGTGATTATCCGTCATTAAATGATTCCTCATTATTGTATTATTTTCGACAAACTTAATCGTCTAATTATAGACTATGTCAAAAAATCGTAAAAACACCTCTCCCTCAGGTAAAAAAAAAGGGGGCATAAGCACACTTCTTATTAAAATTTTTGAGCGAAAGCCAGGAGAGGAATTAACACACAAACAAGTTTGCCAACTTGTGGATGCCAGAGATCCTGCAACCCGTCA
>JBILAB010000115.1:0-6059 GCA_044354455.1 Crocinitomicaceae bacterium
ACCTGCGAATTTTTTATAGGATTATAAATCCGAATGGTATTGATGCCTGTAACGCCAGATTGCATTTGTAATTGGGGATAATGAATACCTGGCTCATAATCCAAAAATTGCCTTGCTAAAAAATGTAATTCTTTCCAGTCTTGCCAAAGATTGAAAACGAAAAATGATACCACCATGGCTCTCATTCTAAAATTTATATATCCTGTAGCAATTAAACAGCGCATGCAGGCATCAACAAGGGGAACACCCGTTTGACCGGTTTGCCATGCTAAAATATGGGCCTCATTTTTTGGTTTTATCAAGGAGTCGTAGGCTCTATTTACATTTTCAAATTCCATTCGACATTCGTCTTCAAATTTTTGCATAAAATGACAATGCCAATGTAAGCGAGAAATAAAATTGGAAAGCGCTCTTTTATTGGAAGAGGATACATAGTGCTGTTTCGTGTATTGATACACCATGCGCATGCTAATGTTACCATAACTGAGGTAGGGAGAAATGCGGCTGCAACTTTTTCGACTTAAGGCGGGTTTTGAAATATGTTTAGAATAATTGACGTGTCGAACTTTTAAAAATCCATCTAAATATTTCCAAGCATTCGTCTCTCCTCCTGGCTGAAAAGAGGCATTATTTGACCTTATTTCTTTCGCTAATGGTTCACCTTTTAAACGATTATAAAGTTCTTCATCGAGTTTAAGGAAATTCCAATTTACATCAGCAACTAAGGCTGGTTTTGCCTCCATTTTTTCTTTCCATAAAGACTCCCATACTTTTCGGGATTTCAATTTTCTTACAATTCCATTGTGTTGGTATTCTTTCCATTCAATTTGATTGTTTTTACAAAAATCATGAATGATAATATCCCTGTCATATGTTAATTTATTACCAATTTCTTGGTGAGAAAATAAGGTTTTAATAGCATAATGATTCGCAATCTCAGACAATACAAATAGCGCTTCGTTATGAAAAATTGCGATCTTTGAATCTAAGCTCTCAAGCTTTATTTGCATGTCTGTTAAGGATTGGTACACAAATCTCCAATGCCTTATATCGCTGTCATCAAATTGCATTATTGTGGGCTCAAAGCAGTACACTAGCAAGATTGGTAAAGCTTGTTTTTGGGCGTAAAATAGTGGTTCATGGTCTGTAAAACGCAAATCTCGTTTTAGCCAAACAATTACAATCTCCTTTTTCTGAACTTCTACCTCGATACTTGCCATTACGCTTTATGGTTTTGCATAGGGAAGTCGTCCAATTGGTTTTGACACAAAATAGGCATCAAGTCCCTGACTGATTAACACATCTTCTTTTGATAAAGCAACAAATCCGTCTGTTTCAATCATTTCTGAAGCAATTAAAACTTGCTTAATACTTCCTACAATCATTACCGTATCATTGATTTTAATTGGAATAATTTCCTCCAAGTTCATCGCAATGGATACTACTGCATCTTTCACAAATGGTGCAAAACAGAATGGATGATATAGTTCTTCAAAACCAACCTTTTCAAATTCAGAAATTCCTTTGTCGTAACGCGCCGAAGTTTGATGCGCTTTTTCATACTCCTTGGAACGCACGTAATTTAGGGTGTATTCTTTTGTTTCAATAATATTTTGCAAAGTATCTCTTTGAACACTATCAGGTCGATTTATTAAACCCAGCAAAGCAGGATTAGCACCAAGGTGAATAAGTGAATTAAAAATTGCAAGGTTTGAATTGTTATCCCGTGATTTTGTGCCAACTAGGACCGCTTGTCTAAAACCCGCCAAGGAATTGACAAAAGCTGTTCTGTAGCGTTGCTCAAATTGCGCAATATCATCTCGCGTTAATATCATATTCTATTTATTATAAATGTTTCTTTACTTTTTTCCAATAGGAAAAAAACGAGGGGTAATAACCACTGACATCATTTGCAATCCAATCTCTTTCTTCTTGTAGTCCAAAATATCCGATGTTAAGAGGATGTTCTTTGTAATAAATGCTTGTTTCTTTGTACTCTGCTGAGAATGCTTGAAATGAACCCACATAAATTTGAATGCCCTGTATATTTTTACTCAAGTCTAACATGAAGTCCATACATTTCTTGCTGACTGGATAATTTTGGAAAAACTCAGGTTCTAGCAATAAAATCCTATTTCCAGGTTCATTTTTATGCCACAATGGGTCAAGGTTATAGTAATTATAAATAAATATTGGTTGATCAGGAATAATTTGAATGCTGTCTCCTTCGGGAAGCGTTATTTTAAAATTGAAATCTTCAGTAGTTGTTAATGATTCTGGTATTTCCATTTCTGGAAGTACTTCATAGCTTGTATCCAAATACGTATTTCGCTGCTTTGAAGCGGTATATTTATTTATATTTTCTTGATTGGCATAGTACTTTTTACTGCTATTAGCTCCGGCAACCCATTGCCAACTACAAGCATTACTCGCCCAATCGCCATCTAACAAGTGATAATACATCCATTTTGCAGGATGAAGCCAATGCGACTTGCCAATATTGCAGATCAATGCTGCTAAATACAAACGGCTGTGGTTATGCATATAACCCGATTCAAATAAGGTTTCAATGGATTGATCAATGGCTTGAATTCCCGTTTTTGCTTTTAAGATGGAAAGCGGAATTGCGTGGTGTTTGACCTGCTCTTGAACTTGTTTTATTTCAGTATTGATGTCTTTTACTTGAGCAATGCGTTGAAAATAATCCCGCCAACAAAGTTGTTGAATTAAGGGTTCCAATTGCTCGAATGAATAGCTTTTTCCCTGTAGGCTGGCCAGTACTTGCTTTGTACTTATTACACCACGTGAAATATAGGGAGATAAATAGTTGACTTGGCCATCAATATAGTTTCTTGAAAGGGCATATTTGACGGGATTAATAGCTTCTATTTTATTAAGAATAGAGGCATAGTCTACTGTAAATTTGTTTTCCATTAGAACTAAATTTTATAACAAAATAACAACGACAGAGCAGTTATTGTTCTACAAAATAAGACTTAAAAGGAAGATTTATATTCGAAGTAGACTTCGATGATTCGTAAAGATTTTAGGCGGTTTAGATTTTCTTTTTAAAAAAGTAATAATCTAATGATAACTTACCTGGACCTGCTAAAAATATCGTGAATAAAATCGCTGCATAAGCAAAGGGCATTTCGCCTTCTCCGAAAAAGTCGCCTTTATCAACTACAAATCCTGCAACTAGCATAGTAAAACAGATTAAAAACGATCCTAATCGTGTGAAAAATCCAACAATTAACATAATTCCGCCAAAAAACTCAGCTCCCGTTCTCAAGTAGGCCATTAGAAGAGGTAGTGGAAAATGCAAATCTTTATCAAGCCAAGAAGCAAAACCTGCCATTGCTTTGGAATCAAAAAATTCACGTCCATGATAGATAAATAGCATCCCCATTACTACCCTTATAATAACAATGTAGTATTGTGTTAGTGGCTCTGTTCCTCGAAAATAATTTTGAAGCTTCATATGATTTAATTTATAGTTTTCAATTTTTAAAATTAACTATTTCCTAAGCATATTGTATTAAAAAGAAGGATCATGTTTTTAATTTTTTATAATTTTATATTGGACATCTATCGTACTGTCTATCTATCTTTTTAAAAATACCCTTTATTTTTTTACAAAACGTGTTGTTAGTTTTGTTCCGTCTTCTTTCGTAAGAATAATAAAGTAAGCCCCAGCCTGAAGCTCAGAAATATTAATTGAATTCATGTTTGAATATATGCGTTTAACAGAAGACCCTAACATAGAAACTAAGTCGATTGATGTAGGATTAAAACTAGCATCAAATACGATATTTAAAATACTTTCTGCAGGATTTGGGAAGATTTTAACCTGTCCGTTTTCAAACTCTGTAATTCCTATAGTAGATAAAACGATAGTAACACTACAAGACGTTGCTATTTCTTCACAACCTCCTTCAGCTGCTATAGTATAGGTTACTGTGTAGGTTCCAGCTGTACTTGTACTTGGAGTAATTTCTCCTGTATTTGCATCAATACTTAAGCCAGTTGATGAGGAGTAAATACCTCCGATTGTTCCTATTTGGTTAACAGTTTGAGCTGTTGTTAGCGAAGTAAGGTATGGAGATCCTGAATAACTAATACTTGCGGTTGGCGTTGCAGTAACGATGATTGTTTCATTCATTAAATTTGCACTTTGATCGTTTGTATTTGAAGCCACTAATTGAACTGTATAGGAACCCGGCTCGTTAAATGAGATTTCAGGATTTTGTGAATTTTCAGAGGAGCTATTTGCAAATTCCCAACCGTTTGAGGGAGAAATTGACCATGTCCATGCACTTGGACAAATAGTCGATTCATCTGTAAAATTAACGATTGTACCTTCACATAAATTTGTAGCACTTGCTGTGAAAGATGCAACAGGGGATTGAACAGAACCTTCAGTTAAAATCATTGGAGTATTAATTGCTGGATTACAAATGAAATCAACTCTACCAGATGGCCATCTTACCAAAATTGAATCAATTACTTCTGCAGAACCAATTCCAAAATGTACATTCATTGTTCCCATGTGTCTAAATCCTATTCCTGATTGAACATCGCGAATCTGCTTTCCCCAAGCTCCATAAAGCTCAACGCGAGCTCCAATTCCATTACTGTTACTTTCAATTCCTTTAAGTTGCAATTTTGTCCAATTATTTGAATTAGGATTGCTAAAATAAATTGTATTTCCGTTTTGTATATCAAGAAAACCATCATTATTTAAATCACCAACTGCTCCAACATTTATTGAATAAGTAACGGGACTGAAGGTATTATTACCATTGTTAATCATGATTTTTCCGTTTGTGAATACATCTGTCCACCCATCGTTATTGAAATCGTAAGAAACATATTCGATACTTGTATTTGGAAAAACATCCCATCCACTACCAGCTGTAGTATCTGAAAAAGTTCCATCACCATTGTTATGCATAAATTTATGATTGCCATCTGTAAAAGAACTAGCGCCAACTATAGCATCTAAGAAACCATCGTTATCGAAATCATTCCATGCAGCCGACCAAGTCTGAATGGGATCTGCCATATTTGATGAAATTGAAACATCAGTAAATGTTCCATCCCCATTGTTTCTGTGAAGTTCATTGATTTTTGCTGTGGTATTTCCACCGCGACATTTTGCAATAAAGAGATCCGAAAAACCATCATTGTTATAATCTACCCAAATAGAGCCATAATTTCCGCCATTTGGATGAATTCCCATTCCACCTTGATAAAATTGTAGGTTACCCAAACCATCATTCAAGTAATACACATTTGGTGCAACATCATGACAAACAAATGCGTCAAGATTGCCATCATTATTTAAGTCAATAAAATTACTTCTTTGCGAAAAGACATATTGGGAAGTTGATGCTTGCGTAAATTCTGTACCATTATTAGTCGACCGCATAAAAGTTACACCGCTTCCACCTCCATAAAGTAAGTCTCCATAACCGTCTTTATTGTAGTCGGCAATGGCCATACTCCAAGATGGCAAAAATGTTGCTGGAGTTGTAGCAATATTTACCGGATTAAAGCCACCAGTAGCAAGTTGATAGTGGATTTGAACATTTTCTGAAGATACACTCACAATATCATCTAATAAATCACTATTCATATCTGCAACTGCAATTTTGTAAGTACCTGCTATTGTTGGTATATTTTGAGATGTAAAAGTTAATGCATTGGGATTAATAATTATTGGAGGAGTCTCTTGGAGCTCAAATGTAAATCCATTTGACGTCCATTTATTATCAAATGCAATTTTATATTCCGTTCCAGCAATTACTTGAAAAGTAACAAGGCACAATGTACCTGCACCACTATCATCATCTCCAGCAAGACATAACAAAAGGCCACAGTTTCCAGTGTAAATATGAACTCGGTTATCAATAGCTGGATTTACAGCTAGGTCTGTAGTTACTGTTACCGTATAATTTGCTGCAGGTGTATATTTGTACCATTTACCAGCAGTTGCCCCATCACCACCAGTTGCGCAAACAGGAGCTGGAACTCCAGTTCCATTGATTGTATCTATA
>JBILAB010000253.1:0-6017 GCA_044354455.1 Crocinitomicaceae bacterium
TACCGAGATGGTGAAGTAGATGTTGAAGATGTTGACTTAGAAGAATTTGTTGATGAAATTGACAATTGGATAATAGACGAATTAAAAGCAATTGGTTGTGATACAGCAAAATCTGTGTTGGAAATGACAGTTGAAGATTTAACAAATAGAACAGATTTAGAAAAAGAAACGATTGAAGAGGTATTCCGTATTTTACGTTCGGAATTTGAATAAGATAATCCTCTAAAATAAAGGATAGATATGGCGGGAAAACCGATTAGATTAGGAAAAGCAGCAGGAGAGCTAAACGTTGGATTACCAACAATAGTTGAGTTCCTTGTCACAAAAGGAATTAAAATTGACTCAAATCCGAACACGCGTTTGGAGCCCGAGCATTTTGATCTATTGCTGAAAGAATTTGCAGCTGACCAAAGTATGATGGAGAAGGCCAAAGGAACATCTAATCGCAGAGAGCGAAGAGAAACTGTTACAATGAGTGATATCGCCCCGGAGGAGAAAAAAGTAATTAAGGAAGAGGAAGAAGAAGGCGATGTAATTAATCTTGAAGAAATAAAACGTAAAGTATTTGAAGGGCCTCAAAACGATACTACTAAAACAATACCGCCAAAAGAATCTGACATATCCGAAAATGAGGATTCATCTGCTATAAAAGAGACAAATAAAGTTCAAATCGTTGGAAAAATAGATTTAGATGCTTTGAATTTGCGCTCTCGACCGGAGAAAAAACCACTCGAAGATCCAAAAAAAGAAATAGTAACTATACCATTAGAACAAAATAAGCCAGTTGAAGTTTCATCACCAGAAGTAGTAAAAGCTCCGGAAATTGAAACAATACGTTTCCAAAGACAAGTTCTTACAGGAACAACTGTAGTTGGAAAAATTGAATTACCAGTTGAAAAACCGAAGGCCTCTTCTGCTGCTGCTGACGATTCAAAAAGAAAAAGAAAAAGAATTAAAAAGGTTGAAATTCAACCGGCAAAAAGTACACCAGGAGCCACTACAAATCAAACATCGGGCCCATTAAAAACTGAAAAGAAAGAAGTCTCAGAGCGTGACATCCAAAAAGAAATTAAGGATACTTTAGCAAGACTTTCAAATCAAGGAAGTAAATCTAAGGCTTCCAAAAATAGAAGACAGAAAAGAGATACAGTTGCCCAACGCCGTCAAGATGAAATGGATATGGCAGAATTGGATGATAAAATCCTTAAGCTTACAGAGTTTGTAACAGTTTCTGAACTTGCATCAATGATGAGTGTTCAACCAACTCAAGTAATTTCTGTTTGTATGTCCTTGGGAATTTTTGCTTCTATAAATCAACGTTTAGATGCAGAAACAATTCATATTGTAGCGGATGAATTTGGCTTCGAAACTGAATTTGTAAGTGCTGAAGTACAGGAAGCAATTCAAACTGTTGAAGACCGTGAAGAGGACTTAATTGATCGTCCGCCAATTATTACTGTAATGGGTCACGTGGATCACGGAAAAACTTCTTTGCTTGATAAAATTAGAAATGCGAATGTTACCGAAGGTGAAGCTGGAGGAATTACCCAACACATCGGTGCATATTCTGTTACCTTGAAAGACAAGCGAAAAATGACTTTCTTAGATACTCCGGGTCACGAGGCTTTTACCGCCATGCGTGCTCGTGGAGCTCAAGTAACAGACGTTGCAATTATTATTGTAGCTGCAGATGATGATGTTATGCCTCAAACAAAAGAAGCAATTTCTCACGCTCAAGCGGCAAATGTCCCAATGATTTTTGCCATTAATAAAATAGATAAGCCTGGAGCAAATCCAGATCGTATTCGCGAACAACTTTCTACAATGAATATTCTTGTAGAAGATTGGGGAGGGAAATACCAGTGTCAAGAAATATCCGCAAAACAAAATCTGAACATTGAACTTTTATTGGACAAAGTTCTTTTAGAAGCAGAAATGTTAGCTTTAAAAGCAAATCCAAATAAAAATGCAGTTGGAACAGTAATTGAATCCTCACTTGATAAAGGGAAAGGATATGTTACTAACATGTTGGTTGAAGCAGGTACAATGCGAGTTGGTGATGTTATTCTTGTTGGTCGTTATTACGGTAAAGTAAGGGCGATGCATGATGAAGTTGGAAATAACATTATTGAGGCTGGACCGGCACAACCTGTCTCCGTTTTAGGAATTGGCGGTGCACCAAACGCTGGTGATAAATTTAATGTTTTGGATGATGAAAAAGAAGCCAAAACAATTGCCCAAAAAAGAGAGCAATTATACCGTGAACAAGGTCTTCGTACAACAAAACATATTACGCTTGATGAAATTGGCCGTCGTTTAGCGATTGGAGATTTCAAAGAATTAAATGTAATTGTCAAAGGTGATGTGGATGGTTCTATTGAAGCCCTTTCAGATGCATTGATGAATTTGAGTACAGAAGAAATCCAAGTAAATATTATACACAAGGGTGTCGGTGCAATTTCTGAGGCTGATGTTAATTTAGCTTCTGCTTCTGATGCAATTATCATTGGCTTCCAAGTTCGACCTTCCATAGCTGCACGGAAATTATCAGAGGCTGAACAAATAGATATTCGTCTGTATTCAGTAATTTATAAGGCAATTGAAGAAATTAAAGCTGCAATGGAGGGAATGCTATCTCCAGATATTGAAGAAAAAATAACAGGATCTGCCGAGATTCGTGAAACATTTGACATTACAAAAGTTGGAACTATTGCAGGTTGTTATGTCTTAGATGGTTCAATAAAACGCAGTTCTAAAGTACGTGTCATTCGTGATGGAATTGTTGTTCATACTGGTCTTCTTGGCTCATTAAAACGATTCAAAGATGACGTTAAGGAAGTAAAAAATAATTATGAATGTGGTTTAAATATTGATAAATTTGATGAGATACAAGTTGGAGATATTATTGAAGCTTTTGAATCATTTGAAGTAGCAAGAAAGTTATAATTCTTCCAATTTTTGAGGGGCTATAGAATTTATTTGTATTTTTGAACTATTAAAAATAGAGAAATATGTTTGTTTTAGGAGTTGTAGGCGGAGGCCAAATATTGGTAATCGTTCTAGTAATCGTATTACTGTTTTTTGGGGGAAAGAAAATTCCGGAATTAATGCGCGGTTTGGGTAAAGGTGTAAAAGAATTTAAAGACGCATCAAAAGGAGAAGACGCAAATCCTGAGAGTGAAGATAAGCCAGAGAATAAATAATTACAATGTACCGTACGATAACAGAAGTTAAGGAGGGTTTGCTTTCCGGAGATACTGTTTTATCTCTTACGAAATTTTACATTGAAAAAATCAGTCAGAATTTACATTTAAATGCTTTCTTAGAAGTCTTTGAAGACTCTGCAATTGCAGCAGCTATAAGTGTTGACGAGAAAATAAAAAATGGTACTGCAGGGAAACTTGCAGGAGTAATTGTTGGAATCAAAGACAATATTTGTTACAAAAATCATAAGGTTTCAGCAGCATCAAAAATATTAGAAGGCTTTGAGTCAATTTATACTGCAACTGCCCTACAGCGCTTATTAGATGAAGATGCTATTGTAATTGGACGATTAAATTGTGATGAATTTGCCATGGGAAGTTCAAATGAAAATTCTGCCTTCGGTCCGGTTGAAAATAATCTAAAAAAGAATTATGTCCCTGGTGGTTCTTCTGGTGGCTCAGCTGTTGCAGTTTCTGCAGGTTTATGTACTGTTTCACTAGGAAGTGATACGGGTGGTTCTGTACGACAACCAGCATCTTGGACAGGAACATATGGATTGAAGCCGACTTATGGTCGTATTAGTCGCTACGGATTAATCGCATACGCTTCGTCTTTCGATCAGATTGGAACATTTACAAATTGTGTTGAAGATGCGCAATTACTTCTTTCAATTATGGCTGGAACTGATGAATTTGATGCAACAAGTTCAACAAAAGAATTAAAATTTGAGGATACAGATTCTTCAAAGAAATATCGAATTGGTATAATCAAAGAATGCTTTGATCATTCTGGTTTGGATGAAGAGATTCGCTCGCATCTTCAGAAAATTATTCAGGATTTAAAGCTTAAAGGGCATGAAATTATTGACTTGAGCTTCCCATTTATAGAATATTTAGTTCCTACTTATTATGTTCTCACTACCGCTGAAGCATCTTCTAATTTATCGCGATTTGATGGTGTACATTTCGGTTATCGCAGCTCAGAAGCAAAAGGTGTAGATGAAACCTATATTAAATCTAGGTCAGAGGGATTTGGAATGGAAGTGAAGCGTCGTATTATGGCAGGCACTTTTGTGCTTTCGCATGGTTTTTATGATGCCTATTACTCACAAGCTCAAAAAGTTCGGCGCGTATTGAAAAATCAAACGGATAAGATGTTTGAAAAAACAGATATTCTTCTTATGCCTTCCACACCTGGCACTGCATTTGAAAAAAATGCAATAAAAGACCCCATTCAAATGTATCTTCAAGATATATTTACTGTGCATGCAAATCTTACAGGAAATCCAGCTTTAAGTATTCCATTAGGCAATCATTCTAACGGTTTGCCGTTTGGAATACAGATAATGTCTACTACTTTTGATGAATCAGCACTATTTCAATTTGCTAAAATATTGGAGGACTTATAAATGAATAAATTACTTTCTTTATTACTTATTTTTCCTGTCTTTTTCTCATTTGGACAAAGGCCTGCACACCTTATAAAACCGTCTGATTCTTTAAATCCAATTGCTTTTATAAATACTGTTCAACAGAGCTTGAATTTATTTTATGCTGATTATGCAGCTGATTTAACCTATGATTCTATTATCAATTCGTTGAAATATGAACCGAATCAAGCCCCAGCTTTTTCAGATGATATTTATTGTTCTCGGTTGGAAAAAATGAGTGCAATGAGTCCATTTCATATGGATTGTAATGCTTTCACACTTTCAACTATTCGATTCTTTGCTGCTCAAAGAAGGGGCTTTATCCGTGTAGCTTTAGGTCGTTCAGCGCTATATTTTGATATGTTCCGAGAGAAGCTTGTAGAGTATGGACTGCCAATCGAACTTCGATTTCTTTCTGTTATTGAAAGTGGATTGAGACCACAGGTAAAATCGAGGGCTGGTGCTTTGGGTTTATGGCAATTTATGTATAAAACAGGCTTGTATTTTGGTCTTGAAGAAAATTCATATATCGATGATAGAATGGATCCCGATAAAGCAACGGATGCAGCATGCAGGTATTTAAAGCAGTTATATGGTATTTATGGTGACTGGAATTTAGCACTTGCTGCATATAATGCTGGTCCGGGAAATGTAAATAAGGCAATCAGACGATCAGGTGATAAAAAAACATATTGGGAAGTTCGCCCCTTTCTTCCAACTGAAACGCAAGGATATGTCCCAAATTTTATTGCAGCTGCATATCTCATGACCTATCATGCTGAGCATAACATTATCCCAATGGAAGCCAAAATTCATAATTCCCAATTGGATACAATGTGCTTTAAAAAAGGTGTTCATATGAATACAATCTCACAAATATTAGCTTGGGACTTGGATGAGATTAAAAGCTTAAATCCAGTATATAAATCCACGTATATTCCAAAAACTACTCCTGCCCGCTGTGTCACTGGACCTCTTGAAAAAATATCACTTTTGGTAAGCATTGAAGATTCTCTTTATTTACTTGAAAAATCTATTTATGATCCTGTCATAGTTCAACCTTTACCGGTTGAGGTTTCAAATGATTCTTTAAAGATAATTGAGGTTGCTAATGCTCAAGATAGTTTAATAAATATAGAAAATCTTAAGTATCACAAAGTACAATCTGGGGAGAACCTTAAAAATATTTCTTTAAAATATAATGTAACGATTGAGCAATTAATGGAGTGGAATGCATTGAGAACAACAAATATTTACATTGGTCAAAAACTAAAACTATATAGTATTGAAAAACCAGTAATTGAAACGGTAGTTCCAAAACCCGTTAAAAAATATTATAACGTAAAAAGCGGAGATTCTTTTTCTCGTGTGGCTCAAAAACATA
>JBILAB010000116.1:0-5978 GCA_044354455.1 Crocinitomicaceae bacterium
GAAAAAATATTCTTAATTGGATGATTTCGTTCTATATTTATGTTTCAATTAGCGCAATACTGATTCTTCTGATTGTTGGAATCTTTGCTTTAATTGCTTTATGTTTAGTTGCTGTAATTTTTGCGATAATTGGTGCTATAAAAGCAAATAATAAAGAAATATTTAATTATCCGCTTACAATTCAATTTTTAAAATAAAATGGCTGTTTTTATCTGAGAGTAATTAGAATAAAAAAAGACCTCTATTGCTAGAGGTCTTTCTTTTATGCCTTAATCCAACGGAAGTAACTTACTTTACCATTATTCGAAACCATCTTTATAATAAAGATACCTACAGGTAAATTTGAAACATCCATTTGAAATGAATCCGTTGTCATTGTTTTTGAATCCATCAATTGGCCATTAATAGAAAAAACTGTAATTGAATTGTATTGTTCGAAACTTAAATCCTTGATAAAAAGCAAATCAACTCCAGGATTTGGAAAAATAAAACAATCATTATTCCCACCCCACTCTTTTATACTATTAGTTGTGCAAGCACCATTAGTATACTCTGAAACTCCTTGATAATTTACTGCCCAGCAAGCATTAAAATAGGTGATAGAATCACATGAACAAACAGGTATAAAGAGATCAGGACAATTGACATTTAAATTAATTAAAGTCGAATCGATACAATTTAAAAGGATTGCAGTATCGATACCGCCACATAAACTATTGCATTGATATTCACTTGGATAAAAATAGCTTGAATAATCTATTCCATCACTGCCAATAAAACTACAACCAGAAACAAAAATACATGTATCATTTTGACGGATAATACCCAGTTCCATTTCACAAGCACCAAAATTAACTCCGCTTGGAATTACCATACAAGAATCAGGTGAAGTAGGAAAACATTCTCCATCCGTAAAGGAACTTATACCATAATTATATGAAGCAACACAAGCATTGGAATACGTAATGCCATCACAGCCGCAAACCGGAAGATATTCCCCGGAACAAAAAATACTAGGATCAATTAAAGTAGAATCAATACACGCTTGACTTTTGACTATAAAAGAGAACCATAAGAACCCAATAAAAAATATGTTTTTCATATTTGGTCAGTAAAAAACAATGGTGTCCTAAATAAATTCTAAGACACTCAAATTTAAACTATTTTATTGATAATCAATTAATAAACTTCAAATTTTTAAAAAAGACCCACTGTATTACTTTTCCAAAAATTACAAAAACGCTAAAAATTTCCTTTTAAAGTTAGAATGAAATTCCTTCCTGGAGCAGATATGTTTGATGCAAACTGACGGTAATTTTGATCTAAGATATTTTCACAAGCTAGCTGAAAACTAAAATCCTTAGTTAAGGAATAGGAAACCCGAGCATTAAAAGTATACCACGATGGCATTCCTTCTGCAGTAGCATAGCTAAAGTTATCCTCGCCAATCATGTTGTAATCTTTAACACGCTTCCAAGCAGCATAATTGACATATAACTCAGTTCTTAATTTATTAACAGAAGAAATCACACTAAACTTTCCGAAAACTGGAGGAATATGATCTAAAGGATAAGGAACTGTATCTGTTATAATTCTACCTTTCGTGTAATTTACGGTTCCTAAAACAGTAATGTATTTATTTATTTGTCCCGCAAGCGCTCCTTCGATACCATAGATGTAAGCTTTTCCTGCATTTACAGTTGACATTACTTGACTTAATTCACCACCATATTGAATTGAATCAGCACCTTGAAATTGACTGTTTTGCGTAATCAAAGCATTTGACAAGTTGGTGTAATAAAAATTAATACTTGCTCTTAGTCCAGGGAGAATTTCTTTTGTTATTCCCAATTCACCATTAACGGTATATTCAACTTTTAAATTAGGATTGGGAACAATTACGCTTCCGGGAACTGATTCAAAGACCTTACTTATATCATCTACATTCGGCGCTCTAAATCCGGTAGAAAGATTAGCTGTAATTCTCCATGTTTTTGCCGGAAGATAAACAAATCCAAGGTTTCCATTTAAGGCACTATTGTTTTGGATGATGCTGTTAAATGGAAATGGGAAATACGTTGTATCCGTAAAATTAGCATTCAAGCCAACATAAGAAAAACGAAGTCCATCGTTGAGAATAAATTTATCGGAAATTTCCCAGGTATGAGTCGCATAAATTGCTGCCGACCTCATAGAAGAGCCTGCATCAGGATATCTTGTTGATGTATCGCGAATTGTATTTGTCTCAACATTTTTAGCAAATGCAGAAGAATTAACAAGATTTAAAAACGCTTCTGTTCCATATCTTAATTCATGCTTTTTTATCTTCTGAAAGAAATCAGCGTTTATGGTAAAAATATCAAGCTTTTCAATGTTATTGGTTTCCCAAGAATTATTAAACTTTCTAACAATTCGACTTTCTTCAATTGCTTGATACGCTAAAATTACGCGAGCTTGATCAAAAAAGTTATTTTTCTTCTTAAAATCTAGCGTGTAAGCAGCTAAAAATCTTTTCTGTGGACCGTAATTCCAAACAGCAAATTTGGGTTTAGAAGCACTTTCTAGGGTAAGACGATCATAACGAGGAATATTGCCAGAGTTAGACAATTGAAAATTTAATTTATGCGTAATAGCCTCATTTTGCTTAAACGAAAATTTCTGTAAAATATCATATTGTGTGTATCCTGAACCAACCTGGACATTGGTGTCTGCATTCATAACCATTGAATCGACACCATTAAATGTTGCTGCATACCAAGGTCTAGCGCCAAAATCTCCGACAAAAGGTCTTCTGTTTGCTCCCTGGCGAAGATCACCATATTTAGAAAACGTAAAAGAACTTAAGGAACCAAAGCGTTTTTTACCAATAGAAATATCTGCATGTCCGGAGAAACCATTCGCTGCAGAAAAATAGCGTGTAAATGCAGCTGCTTTTACCAATACAGTATCAGTGGTGCTAAATACTGGACTTTTAGTTGTAAAATTCATTACACCACCTAGCGCATCAGAACCATAGACAACAGAACCTGCTCCAAAAACTACCTCAACACGATCCATAATTGCATTGTCTAACGTTACAATGTTCTGTAAGTGACCACCGCGGTAAATTGCATTGTTCATGCGGATACCATCGATAACCATAAGAACTTTGTTTGTTTCAAAACCTCTAATAATTGGACTCCCGCCACCCAATTGACTTTTTTGCACCATTACATTACCTGAATTTGCGAGAACATCAGCCATTGAACTTTGGTTTTGAGCGGCGATCTCAGAAGCCCGAAGCACTTGGATTTTTTGGGATACATCATTTTTCTTTTCTTCAAATTTACTTGCAGAAACAACGACCTCTTCAAAAGAATTGACATTTTGATTGATAAAAACCTTGTATTTTGAACTTTCGATTTCTTCAGTTGAATAAACAATTGAAAGATAATCTGGATGTGAAAACAAAAAATTGAGTTCCTTAAAATTTAATTGAATTTCCCCTTTTTCATTTGTTTTTCCAAAGATCGCAGAATTATCAGCTTTTGAAACCATTACATTTGCAACAGGCTTGTAGGTAGCCAAGTCAATTACTTTAATTTGTTTTTGCGCAAAGGTCAACCCAAAAGAAATGATTGCGACTATTAATAAAAAGAATCTCATATAATAAAAACCTAATTAATTCTCAAAACTTTTACCATCCTCCCATTTTCCAACAACTGATGTCGCAATGGAGTTGCCTAAGACATTAGTCGCACTTCTAAACATATCACAAAAATGATCAATTGGTAAAATTAAAGCTATTCCTTCGATGGGAATATTGAACATTCCACAAGTTGCAGCAATAACCACTAAACTTGCTCTTGGAACTCCAGCAATTCCTTTACTCGTTAACATCAAAACAAGTAACATTGTAAATTGCGTGCCAATATCAAGAGGAATTCCATACGCTTGAGCAATAAAAATACTTGCGAAAGTCATATACATCATGCTGCCATCTAAATTAAATGAATAACCAAGTGGCAACATAAATGAAACAATTCGATCTTTAACACCAAAACGTTCTAGTTCCTCTGTTAATTTAGGAAAAACGGCTTCACTACTTGTTGTTCCAAAAGCAATCACCAAAGGGCTAACTATTCTTTTCAACAATGTTTTTAAGCGCTTACCAAGAAAGAAAAAAGCCACAAGCAATAAGACAAGCCATAAGGATGCAATTCCCACCAAAAAGGAACTAAAAAACTTTGTGTAAGTTAGCATTAAATCAGAAATGTCTTTTGTTGCAAAAACAGCTGCAATAGCACCAAAGACGCCAATTGGAGCAAATTTCATGACGTAATTTACCATTTTTAATATGATGTGAGAAGTATAATCAAGAGCAGAAATAACAGGTTTCACTTTATCGCCAATTGCTGCTGCTGCTAATCCAAAGAAAATTGAAAATATCACAATCTGAAGTATTTCATTCGTTGCCATGGCCTCAAAAATTGACTTCGGAATGATGTGTTCCACAAAATTTTGAATAGAAAATGATTGTGTTTTATCTGTTACATCTGAAGCTGTTGAAATATCAATATCCGAAAGGTTTAGTCCAACTCCTGGCTGAAGAAAATTTACCCAAAACATTCCTATTAAAAGCGATACCAAAGACGCCGAAAAGAACCAAGCAAGAGCCTTCCCTCCTATTCTACCAACCGCACGAATATCTCCTAATTTTGCTATGCCAACTACCAATGTTGTGAAAACAAGTGGCGCAATAATCATCTGCACAAGACGAATAAAAATCGTTGCCAATAATTTAATATTCTTACTGAAATTAGCTGCTAAATGAGGATAATATGTATGAATTATAGAACCTAAAATGGCTCCAAGCAACATTGCAAGAAGAATGTAAATTGTTAGGAAACTACGCGTTTGCTTTTCAGGATTTAAATTGTCTTTCATTGAATTTCGTAACTTGAATTAAATTTTAATGTGTGAATGTAAGAAAAAGTGAAAACATAACAAGAATAATAGATTAGATTGTTTTTTGTTATGCACAAGTCCACTAGAACTTAGCAGACATTTTGTATATTTACATTCCTAAGTATTTCATATGGCAATTTCAGAAAAAGAATTAGCATTTAACTTCAATGAGGATCAAATGCGCTTGAAAATTAGAGGTTTAGAGCAAGAATTAGAAAAAATATATGAAGGAGGTGGAAAAACTCGAAGACAAAAATTACACGACAGTGGAAAACTTACTGCTCGAGAACGAATTAATCTTCTTTTAGACCCAGAAACTGAGCGTATTGAAATTGGCGCATTCGCTGGTTTTGGCATGTACAAGGAACATGGTGGCTGTCCTTCTGGAGGAGTTGTAATCGTAATTGGCTACATTAAAAAGAAACAAGTAATTGTTGTTGCAAATGACGCTACAGTAAAAGCTGGAGCTTGGTTTCCTATAAGTGGGAAAAAGAATTTAAGGGCACAAGAAATTGCAATGGAAAATCATTTGCCTATTATTTATTTAGTCGATTCTGCAGGTGTTTATCTTCCAATGCAAGACGAGATTTTTGCCGACAAGGAACATTTTGGGAGGATTTTTAGAAACAATGCCATTATGAGTTCGATGGGAATCGTTCAGATTGCTGCAGTAATGGGCTCTTGTGTTGCTGGAGGTGCTTATTTACCAATTATGTCGGATGAGTCTTTAATTGTAAATAAAACAGGTACTATTTTCTTAGCAGGTTCCTATCTTGTTAAAGCTGCTATTGGAGAAAGTATTGACAATGAAACTTTGGGTGGTGCAAGATCTCAGACAGAGGTTTCAGGAATATGTGATTACAAAGTTGAAAACGACCAAGAATGTCTTTCTAAAATTAGAGACTTAATAAGCAAGATTGGAGAAAAACCAAAGGCTGGATTTGACAGAATAGAAAGTATAGAGCCAAAAGAGGCAATAAAAAAAGTGTACGGCATTATTCCTGCAGATCGCTCAAAACCATACAACACAA
>JBILAB010000011.1:0-22489 GCA_044354455.1 Crocinitomicaceae bacterium
TTGAGCAATTGTATCCATTCCCACAAAAACAAATCGATGCACTTCTTAAAAAATACGATGCAAAAAATACCGTTTGGGCACAAGAAGAACCATCAAATATGGGGGCTTGGACATACATGGCAATGAACTTAAGGAAATTAAATTTGATCGGAATTTGTAGGCCTGCAAGCGCAGCATCTGCTGAAGGCTCAAAGAAATTACATGAAAAAAGATTAGCGAAATTATTCAGCGAAATCTTTGCTTTTGCTAAAATTTCAGTTGGATAAATAAAGTAATTTGAAATTATTATGGCACATTTAGAAATGAAAGTCCCAAGTCCGGGAGAATCAATATCAGAAGTTGAAATTGCGGCTTGGTTAGTTGCAGACGGTGATTATGTAGAAAAGGACCAAGCAGTGGCAGAAGTAGATTCGGATAAAGCAACCTTGGAACTTCCTGCTGAAGAAAGTGGAATAATTACTTTAAAAGCAGCAGAAGGTGATGTTGTAAAAGTTGGTCAAGTGGTTTGTTTAATCGACACATCTGCAGCGAAACCTGCTGGTTTTTCCTCGAGTAAAAGCAAGGAAGAAGCAAATCCTTCTGAGCCAACTAATAAAGAAAAAACAAGCGAAGCTTCAGAAATTCAAAAGGAAAAAACCTATGCAAGTGGACTTCCTTCTCCTGCAGCAGCTAAAATTATGGCTGAAAAATCGCTTTCAAATGAGCACTTAATTGGAAGTGGAAAAGATGGAAGAATTACAAAGCAAGATGTACTTCAAGCACTAGAAAGTGGAATAAGTAGTTCATCAGTGGCTTTAAATGGAGGAGCCAGAGGCACGAGAAGAGAAAAAATGTCAATGTTACGCAGAAAAATTGCAGAGCGCCTTGTTGCTGTAAAGAATGAAACTGCAATGTTGACTACTTTCAATGAAATCGACATGAAGCCAATTATGGATTTAAGAGCAAAATATAAAGATGCTTTTGCTAAAAAACATGAAGTAAATTTAGGGTTTATGTCCTTTTTCACCAAAGCAGTAACCGAAGCCCTTAAACTTTTCCCTTCTGTAAATGGTCAAATAGACGGAACAGATATGATTTTTCACGATTATTCTGATATTGGAATTGCTGTTTCCTCTCCAAAGGGATTAATGGTTCCTGTTGTTCGAAATGCCGAGAAAATGAGCTTAGTAGAAATTGAAAGAGAAATAAAGCGCTTAGCAATTAAAGCAAGAGATGGGAAAATTACACCTGAAGAAATGACTGGTGGAACCTTTACCATCACAAACGGTGGAGTTTTTGGATCGATGCTCTCTACACCTATTATCAATCCTCCACAATCAGCTATTTTAGGTATGCACAATATCGTTGAACGACCAGTTGCAATTAATAGTAAAGTTGAGATTCGCCCAATAATGTACCTTGCCTTATCTTATGATCATCGAATTATTGACGGAAAAGAATCAGTTGGTTTTTTAGTCAAAGTAAAAGAAATACTTGAAAAGCCAGAAATAATGATGGTTGAAGGTATCGACAGTTTTGAGAAATTATTTGATTTGTAATTCCTTAATTTTATTAAATCTATCTTATTACTGAAGAAAATCCTAAGTAAAAGCTAGCATCTTTTTCGTATATTTGAGGTCCTTAAATAGAATGAAATGTCCAAAATCACAAAGCAAGAAGCGCTAGATTATCACTCTTCCGGAAAACCTGGAAAAATTGAAGTTGTACCCACAAAACCCTATGCTTCACAACGCGATTTAAGTTTAGCATACTCGCCAGGAGTTGCTGAACCGTGCATTAAAATTGCGGAAAACAAAGATGATGCATATAAATATACTAGCAAAGCAAATTTAGTTGCTGTAATCACAAATGGAACTGCAGTTCTTGGCTTAGGGAATATTGGTCCATTGGCAGCAAAACCCGTAATGGAAGGAAAAGGCTTACTTTTTAAAATTTTTGCAGATATTGATGTTTTTGATATTGAAATTGATGCTAGCGATCCTGAACTTTTTATTCAAACTGTCAAGGCAATTTCTCCAACATTTGGCGGAATAAATTTAGAAGATATTAAAGCACCTGAAGCATTTGAAATTGAGAGGCGCTTAAAAGAAGAGTTGGATATCCCGATCATGCATGACGATCAACACGGTACTGCAATTATATCTTCTGCTGCCTTACTAAATGCCTTAGAACTAGCAAAAAAATCCATCGATAAAATAAAACTCGTTGTTTCTGGCGCGGGACCTTCTGCCCTAGCATGCTGCATGTTATACCAAACATTAGGTATTAAACTAGAGAATATTTTCATGTTTGATTCCAAAGGTTTGTTACACAAAAAAAGAACAGATATTGATGAAATGAAGGCACTATTTGCTGTTCATGAAAAATCACTTTCTATTCAAGATGCCTTTAAAAAAGCAGATGTTTTTCTTGGATTGTCCCGTGCAGGATTGGTTTCAAAAGAAATGATTGCATCCATGGCGAAAGACCCCATTGTTTTTGCCTTGGCTAATCCAGATCCTGAAATTTCATATCAAGAAGCAAGTTCTGTTAGAAAAGATATAATCATGGCGACAGGGAGATCCGATAATCCCAACCAAGTAAATAATGTTTTGGGATTTCCATTCATTTTCCGAGGCGCTTTAGATGTTAGAGCAACTACGATAAACGAAGAAATGAAGTTGGCTGCTGTAAAAGCAATCGCAGCACTTGCAAAAGAAACAATTCCAGAAGAAGTTCTTGAAGCATATGGCGAGAAAAATATTTCTTTCGGAAGAGATCAAATTATCCCAAAACCCTTAGACCCACGTTTGATTTATCATGTTGCCCCTGCAGTAGCAAAAGCTGCTATGGATTCTGGTGTCGCTAAAAATCCAATTAAAGATTGGGATAAATACGAAAATGAACTAAAAAATAGACTCGGATTAGATAATAAACTTGTTCGCGACATTACGACAAAAGCACAAAGCAATCCAAAAACAGTTGTGTTTCCAGAAGCAGATAATGTAAAAATTCTTAAAGCAGCACAAGTCGCCTATGAAGAGGGAGTTGCATTTCCTATTTTACTTGGGAAAAAACAGCGAATTCTTCAATTGATAAAAGAATATGCTATAGAATTACCTGAGATTGTAATTATTGATCCAAAATCTGAAGAGGAAGAAAAAAGAAGGATTTCCTATGGATTAGCATTTTTTGAAAGAAGGAAAAGAAAAGGATTCACGGAATTTGAAGCCATTCAAATTATGCGTGAACGAAATCATTTTGGAGCAATGATGGTTGACCAAGGTGATGCAGATGCTATGATTACTGGCTTAACAAGAAGCTACAGATCATCTGTTAGCCCTGCAATACGAATTGTTGGATTGGAAAAAGATGTAAACACAGTTTCTGGAATGTATATCTTAAATTCCAAAAGAGGCCCATTATTTTTAGCTGACACAACCATAAATCTTAACCCAACTGCAGAACAAATTGCAGAAATAACTTACAATGTATCTAAAATAATTCGCAAGTTAAAAGTAACACCAAAGATTGCATTATTGAGTTACTCAAATTTTGGTTCATCCCCCGGGGCTGATTCTGAAAAAATGGCAAAAGCAGTTGAAATTTTACATGAAAAACATCCTACTTTGATTGTTGATGGAGAGATCCAAGCAAATTTTGCTTTAAACAAAGAATTGATGAATGAGAAGTTTTCGTTTTCGCAACTTGCAAATAAAGAAGTAAACACCCTTATTTTTCCAAATCTTTCAGCAGGAAACATCTCCTATAAACTTTTGCAACAACTTATTGATGCAGATGCTATTGGACCAATATTAGTAGGTCTGAAAAAATCTATTCACGTGCTACAACTTGGCTCATCTGTGAGGGAAATAATAAATATGATAAAAATCGCGGTAATTGACGCACAAAATAAATAAGCTATGATAGGTTCATTAAATGGAAGGTTAATAGAGAAAAATCCAACAGAATTATTAATAGAATGTTCAGGAGTTGGTTACGAAGTTAAAATTTCCTTAAATACTTATACACAGCTAACTAACAGTGAACAAATAAAATTACACACAAAACTAATCGTTCGCGAAGACGCACAAATTTTGTACGGCTTTTTTACAAAAGAAGAACGTGAAATGTTTAATTATTTAATCAGTGTTTCTGGTATTGGACCAAACACGGCTATGATTATGCTGTCGTCTCTTGTTCCAGAAGAAATTGCACATGCAATTCAAACAGATGATGTCACTACAATTCAAGGAATTAAAGGAATTGGTGCTAAGACAGCACAAAGAGTTATCATTGACCTAAAAGGCAAGGTTATTAAATTCAGTTCTAATACAGAAGCAATGGCTTCAAACGGCAATAAAAATCGATTTGATGCGTTAAATGCATTAGTTTCTCTCGGATTTGATAAAAAATCTACTGAAAAAGTATTAGATAAAATAGACGGCGGAGAACAAACAATTGAACAATTAATTAAAGAAGCTCTGAGATTGCTATAATAGAATGAAAATCATTTTTACCTATTTTAATTTCCACATAATTAGAATCATTTTATTTGGTTTTTTTGCGGTGATTTCTACTTTTTCCTCAGCGCAAAATCAAATAGGACTTCCTTTTCCAATTACAAATCCATTAAATCCAACACAAAATACACCTCAAAGTTTTGACCTAGGAGATCCAACAGCGCTTACCCAATCACTTATATATGATCCAGAAACTGGAACTTATATCTATAGTGAAACTTTAGGAAATGGTCTTTATTTTAGAAATCCGTCAATGATGACATTAGAGGAATATTTAAAATATGAAGAACGTAAATTAATGACACAGGATTGGCAGGAAATTATTGAAGAACAAACGACTGAAAACAGAGCATTTGAATTACCAATCAAAATAAAAAGTAAAGTTTTTAAGAACTTCTTTGGTTCAGATGAAATAAAAATCATCCCTGGAGGAAATTTAGAATTATCGCTTGGGCTTTCATCTTCCCGTGTTGACAACCCGATGTTGCCGCTTCGACAGAGGAGAATTACACGCTTTGATTTTAATCAAAATATTAATCTAGACATTACTGGTCAAATAGGGACGAAGCTTAAACTAAATACGAAATACAATACTGGAGCAAGTTTTGATTTTGAAAATATCTCAAAAATTGAACACACAGGGACTGAAGATCAAATTCTTCAAAAAATCGCATTAGGAAATGTTTCTCTCACCTTGCCAACAACTTTAATTCAAGGGTCTCAAACCTTATTTGGAGCAAAAACACAATTAAAATTTGGTCGAGCCACAATTGATTTAATAGCAGCATCCTCTAAAGGCAAACGAACGGAAATTAATGTTGAAGGAAAAGCACAAACTCAGGAAATCAATTTAACTGCGGATAACTACGATGCTAACAAACATTATTTTTTAAACCTCTATCACCATCAAAATTATGATGCAGCAATGTCAACGCTACCTCTTGTAAGTTCTACAACATATATTACAAGAATAGAAGTATGGGTTACAAATCGAACAAGTGTCACTGAAAATACGCGAAATATTCTAGCTTTTGCTGATTTAGGAGAATCAAAGCCTGAAAATTGTCAAGGAAACCCAAGTAATTTTTCTACAAATATTGAGCCTGATAATAATGTGAATTCTTTGTATAGTTGGGCATCGACTCAGCCCTTAATTCGTGGTTTTTCTAATTCTGTTCAAGTCTTATCAAATCAAGTTACTTCTCCTGGACCATTTGTTCCAGCTGTTCATTACGAAAAAGTGGAAAATGCAAAGAAACTAAGCGAAACAGAATTTACTTACAATGCACTTTTAGGATATATTTCACTTAATACAAATCTAAATAATGATGAAGTTCTTGCTGTTGCTTATGAATATACCAATCAAGGTGAAACATATCAAATTGGAGAATTCTCGACTGATGGTTCTAATGGGCAAGAAGCCTTAATTTTAAAATTATTAAAGCCTACCATTACAAATCCTAATAATAAAATATGGGATTTAATGATGAAAAATGTTTATTCTATTCAGTCTGCGCAAGTTGATCAAACTGGATTCAGATTAGACATTCTTTATAACAATCCGGAAACATCTGTTTTAGTCCCTTTCTTTCCAATGGATGGCGTTAACGATAAACAACTTGTTACTTTATTGGATATGGATAAAATCAATCAAAATAATCAACCTTTTTCAGACGGAGTATTTGATTTTTCTGCATTCAATCAAGTTGGAAATAAAATTGAAAATGGAGGAACAATTAATAAAAAGTCTGGTAGAATTTTCTTTTCAACTGTTGAACCATTTGGCAAAACCTTAAAAGCTAAACTTCAAAATGTTGGAATAGCTCAAACTATAATTGACAAAGTTGTTTTTACAGAACTTTATGACTCAACAAAAACAGCCGCCCAACAAATACCAAGTAAAAACAGATTTGTATTCAAAGGTCAATGCCAATCATCTATAAGTTCAGATATTCCTTTAAATGCCTTAAATGTTCCGCAGGGTTCTGTTACTGTAACAGCGGGAGGAATAAGTTTAATTGAAGGAACTGATTACACTGTAGATTATAATCTAGGAAGAGTAAAGATTTTAAATTCTGGGATTTTAGAATCCAATACACCCATAAAAGTATCAATTGAAAGTAATTCAGTTTTTGGATTTCAAGCAAGATCAATGATGGGTGGGCATTATCAATATCGCTTTAATGAAAAATTTAAAATTGGAGGTACATGGATTAGAATGCTGGAGCGACCTGTAACTCAAAAAGTAGATTTTGGAAGTGAACCATTTAAAAATAATATTATTGGATTAGATTTAGCATTGAGGCTAAACGCTCCGTTTTTAACAAAATTAATTGATTTATTACCTATAATCTCAACTAATCAAATGTCAACAGTATCATTTACTGGAGAATTTGCGCATTTAATTCCAGGACAACCCCGAGCTATAAATAAATTAGGGACTTCCTACATAGATGATTTTGAAGCAGCCCAAAGTGTGATTGACTTAAAATCTATAACTTCTTGGACCTTGGCCTCCATTCCTCAGGGTCAACCAACCCTTTTTCCTGAAGCGAGTAATAAAAATTTATCTGCTGGATTTAAAAGATCGAAGATTGCATGGTACATGATAGATCCAGTATTTTACCAAAGTAATTCATTGACTCCTCAACACATAAAACAAAATCCTCAAATGCTTTATGATAGCAGAATGCGATTGGTTAATCAAACAGATATTTTTCCAAATCTTCAGCAACAATATGGCTCAATCCCAAATATTTCAGTCCTTGACCTTGCCTATTATCCTTCTGAAAGAGGAATGTATAATTATGACACTAGCGCAACTGTAAATCCTGATGGAACCTTTTTAAATCCGGAAAATCGTTGGGGAGGAATTATGCGTTCATTATCAACAAATGATTTCGAGCAAACAAATATTGAGTTTATTCAGTTTTGGGTACTCGACCCCTTCAACGAAGATGCTGAAAATGTAAATCCTAATAGCAGTCATTCAGGTGGGGAATTGTATTTTAATCTTGGAAATATATCTGAAGATATTCTTCCAGATTCTCGAAAAAGTTATGAAAATGGATTACCAGCACTTTCTACATCTTCAACTGATAATATTGATACTACTGTATGGTCAAGGATTTCTTCTCAACAAGCAATCGTAAACGCTTTTGATAATAATGAGCAGGCGCGGTTAAATCAAGATGTGGGGCTTGATGGATGGAAAAGTACGGATGAACAAATCGCATACTTAAATTTTGTGAATTGGGTGCAAAATAATCCTGCATTAACAACTGAAACAAAAAGTAAAATTACAAATGACCCCTCTCAAGACGATTATAATTATTATCTTGATGATGATTTTGATGGGCAACAATTAGATGTCCTAAAGCGTTATAAAAACTATAATGGATTTGAAGGAAACTCTCCTACTACAGAATTTTCAAATAATTTAAATGGTGATGGATATCCAACACAAGCAACTAATAGACCAGATATTGAAGATATCAATCAAGATAATAATCTCTCAGAAACTGAAAATTATTTTCAATACAAAGTAAATCTTCGGCCAAATGAAATGCAAGTTGGAAGTAATTATATTACGAATGTTCAAACTTTTCAAAATGGGAATAAAACTGAAAAATGGTACCAGTTTAAAGTTCCAATAGTAGATTACGAAAAAAGAGTAAATGGCATTCAAGATTTTCGCTCTATTCGATTTATGAGAATGTTCTTAAAGAATTTTGATGAGGAAGTTGTTCTTCGTTTTGCTAAGCTTGAATTAATTCGAGGCGAATGGAGAAGATTTAGGCAAGATCTCACACAAGCAGGACTTAGCATTCAAACTGATCCTAATCTTACAACATTTAATATTGGTGCAGTAAATGTTGAAGAAAACGACCAACGATATCCTGTAAAATATGAAGTTCCACCCGGAATTACAAGGGAAATAGATCCTTCTCAAGTATACGAACGACAAATGAATGAACAATCATTGATGCTTGAGGTTTGTAATTTACAAGATGGAGATGCGCGTGCAGCATATCGTAATGTCCAATTTGATGTTAGGACATATAAAAAATTAAAAATGTTTGTTCATGCGGAAGAAGTAATTCCAAATACACTAAACAATCAAGACTTAACACTTTTTGTTCGTCTTGGAACTGATTTTGTAGAAAACTATTATGAGTACGAAATTCCTATGGATGTAACAGATTGGGGGGTAACCAGTCCTGATGCAATTTGGCCAGAGAATAACAATATGGAGATTGTTTTTGATGATCTTTTAGATTTAAAAAAGGAAAGGAATTCCAAAATAGAACAAGGCGCAAATGGTATATCTTATATTGTAGAATATAGTACGCCTGACCCAACTAATGATAAAAGGAAGATAAAAGTTAAGGGAAGTCCAAACCTACAAGGAATCAAAACAATAATGGTTGGGGTACGAAATCCGCTTAAAACCGATCCAAATAATATATGGAAACCCGACAATGGAGACGCAGAATGTGCAATTGTATGGGTCAATGAATTGCGCTTAACAGATTTTGTAAGTGAAGGTGGTTCTGCGGCAATTGGTCAAATGCAAGTTCAACTAGCAGATTTTGGAACTATCGCCGCCTCAGGAAATTATTCCGGTATCAATTGGGGAAGTGTTGAAAGTCGCGTTCAAGAAAGACAGAGGAATGAGAAAATTGGAATAGACATAAATACAACTTTACAATTAGGTCAATTTTTTGGGAAACAGGCGAGATTGTCGCTTCCATTTTTTTATGGATATTCAAGGGGTGTAATTAATCCAGAATATGATCCCTTCAATCCTGATATCAAACTTAAAGACTATGATTTAGCAACTCGAAAAGAGCGAGCAAAATTAGGGCAAGATTTTAGTGAACGTCGGTCTTTTAATTTTACAAACGTACGTAAAGAATTGAAAGCAGGTAGTAAACCACATCTCTGGAATATATCAAATTTTTCCACAACTTATGCTTTTTCAGAGAATTTAAAACGCGACTTCAATACAAACTATGATAATACTAAGACATGGACTGGATCATTAAATTATAATTACACTTTTTCTAGTAAAGGAATTGAACCATTTAAAAAATGGAAACCAGTTCAAAAGAATAAAAATCTAGCAATAATTAAAGAATTTAATCTTTTTCTTCTGCCTAAAAATATATCCTTTAGTAATGAGTATTCTAGAATCTTTAATCAGAGGCAGATAAGAAATAACCTTGTTCCAGATTATGAATTTGCACCTATCTACCTAAAAAGATTTGATTTAACACGGAATTATCAAATAGGTTATGATTTAACTAAAAATATTAAAACAACTTTTTCGGCTATTAACAAAGGAATATTTGAGGAAGGGAATCATGGTATTGATCGAAAATTAAATCCAGAAGGTTATCGTGAGTTTGTAGATACTCTTAAATCACAAATTAACACAGGAGGGAAGACAATGGATTACTCGCACAATTATTCCATAAGCTACATTGTACCCTTTGATAAATTCCCGCTTACAAATTGGTTAAGTGCAAATACTAAATATACAGGAACCTTTAACTGGCAACGAGCGCCACTTGGTCAAAGTAATTTTGGAAATATAATCCAAAATAACCGGGCAATTAATCTTACACTACAAGCAAATTTTATTAACCTATACAATAAATATAGCCTTTTAAAGAAAGTATTAGCTGAAGGAAATGCAACTGGAAGAAACAACCTGAATCCTAAAACACCAGATGACAAAAACAATCCTAAAGCTAAAGAAAATAAAGTTCCTGATAAAATTGAAGAATTTAAACCTGAGAAACCACTTGATCAAATGACACCTAAAGAACTTAAAGAACACGAACGGAAAAAAAGGAAATGGGAACGGAAAAAAGAAAAAGAACTAAGAAAGAAAGAAAAAGAAAAAGAAGAAGTGCCACCAATAAATGGATTTCTTGCCCGCATGCTTATGACAGTTAGAAATATTTCGGGGACATATACTCTTAATGACGGAACCTTACTTCCAGGTTTTAATGAAGAAACTAGTGTTTTGGGCATGAATAATAGAACAAGTGATTTAGCAGGATTTATTTTTGGGAAACAAGGATATGATATTTTTGGAAGGGCTAATGGCTACAATGTTGCAGATTTAGCTAGGAATAAAAACTGGTTAGTTCAAAATGAAAACTTAAACACACAATTTACAGCTACACATTCAGCAAACTTAATTCTAAAATCAACGCTCGAACCTTTAAAAGATTTAATTATTAATCTAAATGTAACTCGAAATTATAGCAATAATACAAGTTCTTTTTATCGCTGGAATCCTAACGACTCAGAATTTCAAAATCAGAGTGAATTTACAACTCAAAATTTAACCTATTCTACAATTACTTTAAATTCAGCTTTCGTAAAATCAGGCCCTGAAAACTCTTCAGCTATTTTTAATCAACTTTTATCGAATAGAAAAACTGTTTCAAATTTAATTGGAGGAGGAAATCCAAATTCGAGTTTGTTGCCAAATGGATTTTCTGATGGTTATTCTGATTCACAACAAGATGTTGTTATAGGCGCTTTCTTAACAGCATATTCTGGAAATAAAATTTCTGAAAAAGCTATCAATCCATTAAATAATATTCCATTGCCTAATTGGACAGTGAATTATAGTGGGCTCACAAAATTTAAGTTTACAAAAAAATTCTTGAAAAGTTTTAAACTCAATCATGCATATTCTTCAACAATAACAGTGAGTGGTATGCAGACAAATTTGAATGCAAGTCAAGATGCCAACGGATTTTCAACTTCCAGAGATTTAAATAATAATTTTATTTCTAGTACACAAATTCAAAATGTAAAAATCTCAGAAAAATTTGGTCCATTGTATGGATTCTTAGCAACATGGAATATCCTTGGAAAAAGTTTAACTACAAATTTTGAATTCCGAAAAGATAGAAGTACAACACTTTCTCTAAGTAATAATCAAGTTACTGAGGTTTTAGGTAAAGAAATTGTAATTGGAACAGTTTTAACTTTTCCAAAATTAAAATTACCCTTTCAAGGAATTAAGAAAAGTGACTTAATCATTAATATTAATTTTTCATTCAGAGACAATATCATTATTATTCGGAAAATTATTGAAAATACAAATCAAGCAACTCAAGGGCAAAAAGTTATAAGCCTTAAGTTTGATGCAAATTACAAGTTATCAGATCACTTAAGTGCAATTTTTTATTACGAACAACAACTAAATACTCCCAAAGTACAAACAAGCTTTCCAACTGGAAATCTTAAAACAGGTATTACAATTCGCTATGATCTCAACGGTTTGAAATAATGAAAATAAGAGCAGCTAAACTTGGAGATGAGCAGGCTATTTTTGCCCTAATTCAGGAGCTAGCCCTTTATGAAAAAGCCCCAGAGCAAGTTAATAATACAGCAGAACAACTTCGGATTGACTTGTTCCAATCTTTTTTGTGCGAAGCTATTGTTGCAGAAAACGACAAGGAGATAATTGGATTTGCCCTTTATTATACCGCATATTCTACATGGAAAGGAAAGATACTCTACCTTGAAGATTTTTATGTCAAAGAAAATCATCGGAAGAACGGTGTTGGCAACTTGCTTTTTGAAAAAGTTGTAGAAATTGCAAAAGATAAAAAAGTAAAAAGAATGGATTGGCAAGTTCTAGAATGGAATGCCTTAGCCTTGGGGTTTTATGAAAAAAAAGAAGCTGAACTTAGCTCTGAATGGGTAAATGGTAGACTCTATTTTGATTAATCAAGCTAAATAATCACCTCTTAAATTTTACAAAAAAAACGACTGCTTTTTAATCATTAAATATATATATGTTCAAATATTCGACAGAACATAAAAAATATTCGCGCGCAATCAAAAAACGTTCATCTTCAGTAACTTATATAAAAAGATTACATATATTTATTCTACTAAAAAGGATATAACAGAATTCTTCTTATGTAAATTATGTTGACAGCTGTTTGGAGAGGCAGTTTTATTTCTAGTTTGATAATTTTAATTATTTAAGTCAACGGTATAATTTTCATAAGAAGACTCTGTTCCCTTACTTAAAATGCAGCACTTAGACTTAATAGTCTATTTTTATAAAAAAGCTTCTGTTCACCACAGAAGTTTTTTTCATTTAAATCAAAACCATTTTCTCAACAAAGTATTCAGCTTCATTCAGATAGTTTGTATACTGTAAATGAATAAAATAAACACCTGATTTGTAAGGCAGGTTAAAGTAATAGCTGGAGCTATTTTCAACTTCTATTTCCTCAAGTAACTTTCCATTCGCATCAAAAAGTTGAAAGGAAAAACTATTTATTGTACTTGGAATATTAATAAAGACTGATTCAGCTTGATAACAAGGATTGGGTGAAAGAGTGAAAGCTGAAGATGGTGGTGATTTAAGAAATCTTGTGCGATCAAAATCAAATAAAAATAAGCCGTTTTTCCTATCTGAAACAATAATTCGCTCACTCGAATATAAAGCATAAATACCCCAAGCTCCCCACATAGAAAATGTCTCCCCTGAAATATCAGAATAAGTATCGAAGGCAGCAATTTCAGAAGGAACAGCTGTTCTTAGGTCAAAAATTCGCAACCCGTCATTGTAATAAGCTACAAAAGCAAAATCATTTGTGATTTGAATATTATGAGGTGTTTTAGGGAAACTCATATCACTTGATTCAAATAGATTTTCAATCGTTAAAGAATAATCTTGATTTAAGCTGCATTTTTTGATGCGTAAACCTGCATTTTCATCTGCGAAAACATAGGTCGAATTATCAGGACTTAGCCAACCTTGATGATTATAACCTTGATCAGGATAGACTTCAAGATTACTTAGGAATTGTGGCTGGTTCACCTGAGAAAAATCGTATATGCGAAGACCTTCATAGCCACAGTTTAAAATTGCTAAATTATCACGAACAAAAATATCATGAACCTCATCGATATCAGAAGGGCCAGACCAAAGAAGTAAAGGATTAATAGGATCTTCAAGCGAAAACACACACAAGGGAATTAATGATTGATCTATACCATTAACAATTGGCTTTACAGAACATAAATAAAGTAAGGCATTCGTTGTATCGATAAAAAGATTGTGTGTTTTTCCAAACAAATTGTTTTGTAAGTCATTTACTAAATGAACAGAATCAGGCAAATAAGATAAATCTATTATTTGCAAACTACTTAATCCTTCATCACCAACTGCATAAGCATATTGACGATACGTTTTATACTCTCGAGTTATCGCTTGTGAAGAAACATAACGCCCAGGAATGAAATCAAGAAATTTTAATTTATCATCAAGGGTTAGCTCAAAAAAATGAGCGCCTTCGGTTGAACCAAGAATTGCATATTCTTTATTGCTCCCCTCAAAACCCCAACAACTTGAGTAACGAACATTACTTGAATTTGTAAGGAGCGTATCTGATTTCCAAACATCCAAAAGTGAAATATTCTGAATGTACTGACTTTTTGCAAAGAAAGAAAACAAACAAAAAAAGAGAAATAAAAACCTCATGTTCGAAGTTATTTATTTTTTTGAATGAAACCTATTCTTTTAATATAGTAAATGAAAAATAGGATTTATAAATTAAATTTTGACTTTATTTTGTCGACAAAATCTAATTTTTCCCATGTAAATAACTCTACCTCTTTCGAAATGATTGTGCCATCTGGCGACTTGAAATGCTTTGTAACAATTTCATTTTTACGTCCCATGTGTCCATAAGCTGCTGTTTCCTGGTAAATGGGATTTCGTAATTTTAATCGTTGCTCAATAAAGTAGGGACGCATATCAAATATTTCGCTGATTTTTTCAGCAATTTCGCCATCACTTAAGCCAATTTTTGAAGTTCCATACGTGTCAACAAAAAGACCACAAGGTTTTGCTACACCAATTGCATAGGAAACTTGAACTAAAATCTCATCGCACAAGCCTGCAGCTACAACATTTTTAGCAATATGACGTGTTGCATAAGCTCCAGAACGATCAACTTTTGAGGGATCTTTTCCTGAAAATGCTCCACCACCATGCGCTCCTTTTCCACCATAAGTATCAACGATTATTTTTCGACCTGTTAATCCTGTATCTCCGTGTGGACCTCCGATTACAAATTTACCAGTAGGATTAATATGATATGTTATTTCGTTATTAAATAGCGCTTGAAGTTCAGGTTTTAATTTTGCTTTAACACGCGGAATGACAATTTCTATCATATCCTTTTTTATTTTAGCAAGCATTGTTGCTTCTTCATCAAAATCGTCATGTTGGGTAGAAACAACAATGGTATCGATGCGTTGAGGAATGTTGGCGTCTGAATATTCAATTGTTACTTGCGACTTTGCATCTGGACGAAGATAGGGAATTAAACTCGATTCATTATTGCGAATCTCCGATACTTCTTGTAGAATTTTATGAGCCAAATCCAATGCAAGTGGCATGTAATTATCAGTTTCCTTTGTTGCATAACCAAACATCATTCCTTGATCTCCTGCACCTTGATCTTCAGGATTGCTTCTCTCGACTCCCTGATTAATATCTGAAGATTGCTCGTGAATTGCAGAAAAAATACCACAAGAATTTGCATCAAACATATATTCTGACTTTGTATACCCAATTCTACGAATTGTTTCTCTCGCGATAGCTTGCACATCGAGATATGATTTTGACTTTACTTCACCAGCCAAAACTACTTGGCCAGTTGTAACAAGTGTTTCGCATGCAACTTTTGATGTTGGATCAAAAGCCATAAAATGATCAATTAGTGCGTCAGAAATTTGATCTGCAACTTTATCTGGGTGACCTTCGGAAACAGATTCGGAAGTGAAAAGATATGCCATTGTTATTTTTTTAAGGTATAAAGATACAACTATTCAACTTGTTGTATAATGGTTTATTAGCACTTTTAAAAAAAAGTTTGCTTTCGTTTGACCATTTGTCTTAGAAGCGGGTTTGGGCGATAGCGATCCTCCCCATATTCATCAAATAATGCTTGCAATTGATTAAGTATATTTTCCAATCCTATTTCATCAGCCCATGCTAACAATCCCTTTGGATAATTAACCCCTTTTGTCATTGCTAAATCAACATCTTCTTTCGATGCAACCTGCATAAAAACAGCATCAATAGCCTCATTTATTAACATAAGCAGAATTCGATGAAAGATTTTTAATCCTAAATCATTATTCAGAGTAGGTTCAGGAGAAAGTGCTCCCGAAGAATAATCGTAAAATCCTCTACCGGATTTTCTACCAAAAAACCCAGCTTCTTTTAATCTTTTTTGAGTAAATGAGGGTTTAAAACGCGAATCGAAATAAAAAGCACTGAAAACTGATTCTGTCACAGTATAATTTACATCGTTTCCGATATAATCCATTAAAGCAAAAGGTCCCATTTTAAATCCTCCAAAATTTGTCATGGCCCAATCTATCGTTGCAAAATCTGCAATCCCCTCATCATAAATCCGCAAAGCCTCACCATAAAATGGGCGAGCAACTCTATTTACAATAAAGCCAGGAGTATCCTTGCAAACAACGGTAATTTTTTTCCAACTTTGAATTACTTCAAGAGCGGAACTTAAGAAATTAGGCGCTGTTTGCACCGCGGGAATTATTTCAACTAGAGGCATTAATGGTGCAGGATTGAAAAAATGAATTCCGATTACGCGACTTGGATTCTTCAGCACTGAGCCAATTGATGCAATAGACAATGAAGAAGTATTACTCGCCAATATACAATCTGAGGATACAATTTCTTCAAGTGCTGCAAAAACCTTGTGCTTAATTGTCAAATCCTCTAAAATAGCTTCTATTATTAATTGACAAGGAGCAAAAGACTGTAGTTCAGAAGAATATGTTATACGAGATTCTATCGAAGACTTGTCAGAAATAGAAATTTTTTCTTTTTCAATTAACTTTGATAAAATTAAAGAAAGATTAGATTTAGCCAGATCTAATTGTGATTGATTTACATCAACAAGAATAACTTGATTCCCATTTTGTGCAGCGACTTGAGCTATCCCTGCTCCCATTGTTCCAGCTCCTAAAACACCTATTATTTGCTTCATATTATTTTCCCTTGAATTGTGGTGATCTTTTCTGCAAAAAAGCATTTACACCTTCCGCAAAATCATCTGTATCTCCTGCTTGAGTTTGTAATTTCTCTTCAAGTTCTAGTTGATCTTCTAAAGAATTAAAAAGACCAAGATTTACAGCTTTTTTTGTTAAGCCCAATCCTCTTGTTGGCATCATGGCAAGTTGCTCTGAAAATCGAGTAATTTCAAAAGAAAAATCATCATCCTCAATAACTTTATAAATCATATTTAATTTTTCTGCCTCTTCTGCTGAAACTTTATCTCCTGTCATCATCAAAGCAAGTGCTTTTTGCATACCAATTAAGCGCGGCAAAAAAAATGTTCCGCCAGAATCAGGAATTAACCCAATTTTAGAAAAAGCCTGAATGAAGGATGCAGATTTTTTAGCAAAGGTAATGTCGCAAGCCAAGGCAATGTTAGCACCTGCACCTGCAGCAACTCCATTTACAGCAGCAATAACTGGCTTTTCAATTTCGCGAATTTTAAGAATAATTGGGTTATAATGATCGCGCACAATTGATGTTAAAGTTGGTCCTTCATTATCAGTTGCTTCGCCTAAATCTTGACCAGCAGAAAAAGCTTTTCCCTCACCAGTTATTACGATAACTCTAACTGAATCATCTTTTGAACAAGCATCGAGGGTAGCTTGCAGCTGAAAAGCCATTGTTTGATTGAAGGAATTATAAACACTTGGTCTATTTAAGGTTATTGTGCAAACTCCATTAGCATCTGATCTTACAATTTCCATAATAATCGTTTATAGTACAAAAATAAAAAGGTCCATGAAATAGGCGACTATTTACGTGAATAAATATCATTCATTTTTTGAATGCGCTCATGAACTTGCTTACGCAACGATAATGGCGCTATAATTTCTACTTCACCTCCATAGCCCAACAAGTTGCGAATAAATTCTTCAGATACCAAAATTGTAAGTTCAAAAGTAGTTTGATCTTGATTTTCTGAGATGATTTTCTGAGACTTATGAAAGGGCTGCGACGCTATGTATTTTGCTGCAATACTGTTTGCTATTAGACTAATTTTTTCTGCTTTACCTCGGTAAGTTGTAATTCCAATTGTATCTTGAAAAAAAGACTCCGTATCAAAATTTTCAGGAAAAAATGCGGCATCTTCTAAAACAATTGGGTCTTGCATTCTATCTAAAGCATAAGTAACTACGTCATTTTTTGATTTATCAAAAGAAATTAGATACCAACGATTTCTGTACTCTTTTAGTAAAAGTGGCGAAACTTTTCGAGGTTTTTCAATGCCTTTTATGAAACTAGCATAGGTAAACCAAATCATTTTTTTTGTGCGAATTCCTTCTAAGATAATCGGTAAAAATTCATTTCCCCCAACAGAAAAAACGGATTCAAATTGTACAAACCGATTAATTTCTTCATCTTCAGAATTACTCCCAATAGAAACACGATCAACTATTTTATCAATTGCATTACCAAATTGCTGAAAAAAAGGAACCTCACGAAATTGCTGTAGCGTATTAACCGCAAATTTAATTGAACTCAATTCATCTTCGGTTAGAGGAATATCATTGATGCTAAAATGAGGGTCATCATAAAAGTATCCGTTATTTCGTTTACTATATTTAATTGGCGCATCGTGTTCCATTTTCATAGAAAACATGTCTTTTTCAATAGTTGAATCACATATATTATCGCCATAAGTCGCCCCGTAGAGAGCTTCTTCACACGATTCTCTCATAGCTTGTTTTGATGGAAAAGGTTTGTATTTATTTCGCAGCATGCGATCAATTATGCGGTAGCGGATAAGTGCATTTTTGATATGAGGCATCTTATTTACCTATAACTTTATTTTCGTAACCAAATAACTCGAAAAACTTAATTGCTTTTACAACTTGATAGGGAACATCCTCTTCCCAACTTGTGCCTCCAGACTTTATCTTGCTCAAAACATCATCAGACATTATGTGAAGATAATTTTTATCGTATTCTAAAATAGGTGCAATCTTATCATTGTCGATCATATATTTCAATAATCCTCTTAAATTATCTGGAATTCTTATAGTGTCAATGTCATACAAAGATCCATCATCAACATTAATTGCTGGATAAAGAAAGAGTTTTACTTTGTGGCCAAATCCACGACCAAATGCTTCAAATAAGCCACCAGGTAAGTTATCGTAATACCTTTCATCGAATATTGCCTGAAGATTGTAAACGCCTAAAATCAAACCCATTAAATTTCCTTTTCCTATTGTAGATAAATATTCTAGCATTTTATAATGCTTGAGGTAGTTTGAAATCATTACCGTATAACCCAAAGAACTTAATAAATCTACACGGTCTACAAAATCCTTATCTGATATTTTTCCGTCAGCTGTCAAATCTTTTAAGGTGAATTCTAAAATTAGTTCTACATTCTCAGCCTTAACACTTTTCTCTTTTAAAAATTCAAGACGGCCTTTTTCAATCATGTCGATGTGCACGTTTGTAACTGGGCGAAAACGACCTCGCATGAGTAAAATATTCTTTTTGTATAATGCAGTAGAGGGTTGAAGAACATTCTTTGCTAAATCAAATAGTGTAGCGTCTGTAATTCCTCTTCGTACCAAGTTTAATGCTAACATTCGATTATCCACGTTTTCAAAATCTGGTCCTGAAACACTTAACATGTCAATTTCCATTCTATCTCTGGGGAGACGGTGAACTAGTGAATCTAAAAAACTATCAATTCCTTCTTCATAAAAAAAGCTAGTATAAATAAGATTGACGCCTAAAATTCCAAGTGCTTCTTGTTGCGCTTTATGACTATTGTCATGCATCCGTATGTGTAAAATAATATCATTTACTGGTCCGCCCAAATGCATTTGAAAACGAATTCCGACCCAACCTTGTCCCTGATTAGTTTTATGGTAATTTAAAGACTCAACTGTATTACAAAATGCAAAAAAGCGGGCTTCTTTCTTTTTATTAGGAAGAATTTCACTGATATGATTATATTCTGTTTCCAACATTGTGATCAAACGCTCCTCGGAAACATAACGTTCAGCAGTTCCATATAATGAGTCGGAAACTTTCATGTCATAAGCAGATTGCGTAAAAGCAATGGTCCCTGAACTTCCTCCGGCTTTAAAAAAATTTGCTGCAACTTCTTGCCCTGCCCCAATTTCGGCAAAACACCCATAAATATCTGGCTTTAAATTTATTTTTAAGGCCTTATCTTCTGTTGTTAAGCGAGTTTCCTCCATAATTTCTTAATTTGGATCAGAAAATTTAGGGTTGTTAATGAAATTATAATCTGTTAATGTTAACAAAAATTTCTTGAGTAATAATTTTTCACTGGCATCTAATTGTACTCCACCTTGACTCCCGAATTCAATAAGAGGATCAATCGTTGGACTCATATGAATCCCGCTTGAGTAAAACTCAATAACTTCATCTAAGTTTGCAAAACGTCCATCGTGCATATAAGGAGCAGAAAGTTCAATATTCCTTAAAGTTGGAACTTTAAATTTATAATTATCATTAGCATTATTCGTAACACTGGCTCTTCCTAAATCGTCGATTGCAGATGCCAATAATCCATTATTACTAAACTTTTTTACACGCATCAGAGGTCCATTATGACAATGAAAGCAATCTGCACCGTTCAAACTTTTGAATAAATCGTAACCAGCCCATTCTTCATTGCTAATTGTTTGAAAAATAGTTTGCTCATTTGTATTTAAGGCTAAACTATTTTCATATTTATACATTACATCAAATTTAGACTCTCCAGAAATCATTGTTCTTACAAATTGAGCTATTGCTTTAGCAACTTTTATAGAATCAATGCCCTCCTCTCCAAATGCTCTAAAAAATCTATTTCGATAAGTAATATCTAAGTTAAGTTTAGCAGCTGTTGCTTTCCATGATTGGTGCATTTCAATGGGATTTGGCACAGGCTCCAAAATTTGGGATTCTAAACTTGATGCACGTCCATCCCAAAAGAAAAAATCTTCCCAGCCTAAATTAACTAAAGCCATAGAATGGCGAGTTCCTTCAATTCCATCAATTCCTGTAGAATAAACTTTGGGATCTGAAAATGCTCCATTTGGAACATGACAAGTTGCACAATTCATAGTATTGTCTCCACTCAATCTTTTTTCATAAAAAAGAAAGCGGCCAAGTTCTACTCCCTCAGCAGTCATTGGATTGTCTTGCGGAATAAGCATCTCAGGAAAATGAGAAGGTATTTCTAGTAAGTATGGAGTAGCTTGAAAATTATTTTTGTCTTTTTTACAAGAAACTAGACTAGTTGCAATAATAAAAAGAAAAATATAGAGCTTCATTAATTTGGCTGAAATGCTTGTTTAAAATTCTGAACAACTATCTCTGACAGTGCTTCTTGTCCAGCTCCGGAATGTGTTAAAAAGTCCGTTTTTAAGTCAATCGGTTGGTTTGGATTTTGAAGGAATGAAAGTAAGTCTAATTTAAAAGGGAGAATAAATTCATTCGCTGAAGGATTTTGCCATGATAAATTGCTAAAAGAGAAATCACTCAAATAAGAATCTGTTCCAATATGAAAACTAAAACTATGGTCTAAAGAATTATTACCATCGGGAATTGTATCTACTTTTCCTTCAATACTAAAAAAAATGTACCCCGTATTCCAACCCCAATGCAATGTACCAGCATTACTAATATTGAGTGGACTCTCATTAGGAAATGCAGAAGGGTCTAAATGATTAAGAGTTCCGTCTACACCAATAAAACCTTGAAGAGCTGTGAATTTTGTTGGGTCTCCTATTTTTCTGAAAGCAAGCAAACCATTTTCGCGAAAATCAAAAATCGTAGCATCTGTTAAAGTTGAAGAACCATTTTTTAATTGTGTAATGTAAAATTTTAAATCCGTAAATTTTACTTTATAACCTTCAGGTGAAGTATAAATTGAATCAAGAAACAGATTGTTAGAGCCAAATTTAGGCTGAACTGTTAAGCTTAAATAATTATCTACTTGTGGAATAGGATTTTCCTTTTTTTTACATGAAAAGAAAGTGAAAGAAATAAAAATTAATATTAATAGTCGTTTCATAAAACAAAATTAAGGTAAAAACATCATTAATTCCTATATTTAACAATTAAAAATACTTTCTGTTTCCTATGCCAAAAATTAACCGTGAGGAATTCCCCTTATCCATTTTAAATGCTTCGGCAGGTAGTGGAAAAACACATCAATTGGTTTTGGAATACTTGAGTATTTTGCTAGGAGATCATGGTTCAAAACAGAAATATAAGTCGATTGTAGCAATGACTTTTACCAACAAAGCTGCAATGGAGATGAAAACTCGAATTATTGATACTTTAGATGGCATTGTTCATTTTGATGGAAGTCAAGAGAAAATAAAATCAATGATCAATCCATTACTAGACCTATGTAAAATTGATCTCCCAAAATTGCAGGCAAGATGTGAAAAAGCTCTTGGTGAAATTTTACATGGCTATGAAGACTTCCATGTTTCAACAATTGATAAATTTAACCTCCGTCTTATTCGATCTTTTAGCAGAGATTTAGATATTCCAAGCGATTTTGAAGTGATTCTAAATGAGCAACAAATTATAGAGGAAGTTGTCGAGCTTTTAATGAGTAAACTGGGGCAAGCAGGTTCCGAACACCTTACAAAATTAATGACATCCTACGCAAAGACTAATCTTGATGAAGGGGAAAGCTGGAATTTCAAAGGACAATTAGTTTCTTTTGCTCTGATTTTAAGTTCAGAACGCAATCAAGTAAATGTTGCGAAATTAATGGAACTTGAGCTTACGGATGAAACATACAATGAATTAAAAGCTGAAATTGAATTTAGTGAGCAGCTATTTATAAAAGAGGCAAATGAAACTGCAAAATTCTTTCTTTCTC
>JBILAB010000117.1:0-5907 GCA_044354455.1 Crocinitomicaceae bacterium
TTAGCTCTATTTACAATAACAGGAACAAGGATTGGAGTTCGTGTGTGTAATTTTGCAACATCTAAATTCAGCTGATACGATTTTCCAGGTCTAATTTCCTCACCAAGAATAATTAATGAAGCTGCTTTCTTTTTAGCGATTGACATTTCTCTCAATGTATTGAATTATTTTGGATGCAATATCTGTTTTAGTTGTTTTCTCTATTCCCTGTAAACCAGGAGAAGAATTTACTTCCAATACTAATGGACCACGAGCAGATTGAAGTAAATCAACTCCTGCAATACCTAAACCAACAGCTTTAGCCGCCAAAA
Organism: Crocinitomicaceae bacterium; assembly: GCA_044354455.1. GTDB lineage: Bacteria > Bacteroidota > Bacteroidia > Flavobacteriales_D > Crocinitomicaceae > UBA952. Next base: position 312 of record JBILAB010000117.1, read on the forward strand.
CGGCTGTGTATTTTTCCTCAGTTGAAAGCTCAATTATTGACGAAGTTCCTCCTCGGTGAAGATTTGATCGAAACTCCCCAGGTTTTCCTTGTCTGCGCATTGCTCCAACAACTTCGCCGTCAACAACAAAAGCACGAATATCTGCGCCTTTTGCTTCTCGAATAAATTCTTGAACGATTACCCGCGCTTTTAAGCCATTAAATGCTTCTAAAACTGATTGAGCAGCGTTCATGTTTTCAGCTAGAACAACACCTAAACCTTGTGTTCCTTCCAATAATTTTAATACAACAGGTGCTCCACCTGCCGAATCCACAACATGTTTAACATCTTTAGAATAATTTGTAAAAACTGTTTTTGGAAGACCAATTCCTTCTTTAGATAAAACCTGAAGACAGCGCAGTTTATCCCTAGAATGGATAATACCACGAGAATTAACGGCAGTAAAGACATTCATCATTTCAAATTGCCGAACAACAGCTGTACCAAAAAAAGTAACAGAAGCACCAATTCTTGGAATTACAGCATCATAGCCAAGTAAATATTTATTGTCATAATACAAAGCTGGACCTTTCTGTTCTATTTCTATATTGCACTTTAAATGATCTATGACGTGTGCGACATGACCAAGGCCTTCAGCAGCCTCAACCAATCGTTTTGTTGAATATAAATTTGGATTTCTAGATAAAATTGCAATTTTCATTTTATTTTTTTTGGATATGTATATTTTTTGCTTGTTTCAACGATGAAATGCTTGTTTAATAATTTTCTTCCAATTAAAATTGGAAATCGCATGTCTTTTCTTTCTGTTAGAGAAAATTCAGTTTGAATTAAAAGTCCAGCAATAAAAATCTGGCCAAAAATAAAATAGCGACTTTGAACAACTCCTGTAGAACTTTTCACTTTTCGAATACGAAAATCATCAAAAAATAAGTGTTCAGGGTTAAATCCCGAATGCTTATCATCTAAAAAAACAACTTCTAAGCGACCATTATTTTCTTTACAATAAGAAACATGAATACTCGAAGTATAAGCGCCAGTATCTATTTTAACTTGAACATTTTCTAAGCCAAAGTCTGGCAATCGAGCAGTTTCTCTTCTTCCAATAAGAATTTTTTCTTTCTTCTCAAGCATTGAACAAAGTTAAAGCATAATTCATAAAATACTACAAAGACAGCTATTTTTCAAAATAATAGATACTCTTAATCGTTAGATTAATAACTTTGCCCCAATGAACTATTTTCACTTGCTTTTATTTTGTTCCTTCAGTACTTTTTCATTAGCTCAAGGTATTCGTGTGGAAGGAAAATGTGAGGGTAAAAACAATGTGCCACTTGAAAATGTATTGGTTAAAACAAAAGAAACTATAGTTCAATCGACTTTTACAGATTCACTGGGTTCCTATTTCTTTTTAATAAATAATGTAGACACATTAGATTTAGTTTATTCAATTGGAGAATTTAAAGAAACACGACGTATCCTCATAAAACTAGAAAAAACTGTCCAAATAGAAACTATTTACTTTCCAATTCTTCAACAAGTTGGTGTTTCAATAATCAAAACTAAACAAAACTCATTTGAAATTGAAAAAATGCCAACGATAGATGCGCAGAAGATAACTGGAAGTGTAGAAAGAACTTTGGCATTAACAACTGCTGCATCATCAAATAACGAGCTAACTACAAACTATAACGTTCGTGGTGGTAATTACGATGAGAATTTAGTTTATGTAAATGGATTTCAAGTATTTCGTCCTTTTCTAACAAGAAGTGGACAGCAAGAAGGTATGAGTTTTATTCACTCAGCTTTAGTAGAAGATGTTCGTTTTTCAGCTGGTGGATTTGACGCACAATATGGTGATCGCTTAAGTTCAGTTTTAGACATTACGTACAAAACACCGAAAAAATTTAAAACTTCTGGATTGCTCTCCTTATTAGGAGTAGAATCTCACGTTGAACAAGAAGTAAATCATCGGTTTAATTATCTCGTTGGCGCACGCTATCGTTCAAATGGTTATTTTTTAAATTCTTTACCAACTAAAGGAGCCTATAATCCGGTCTTTATGGATGCGCAATTTCTTTGTAACTATAACATAACAGAAAACTTAACTTTTTCATTACTTGGACATTATTCCTCCAATAATTTTCGATTTACTCCCCAAACTTCAGAAACAGATTTTGGAACAGCAAATGAAGCCTATTCATTTAGAATTTATTTTGATGGGCAAGAACAAACAAGGTTCCAAACAATGATGGCAGGAGCTGCTCTAAAATGGCAGGCAAGCCCTAAGACAAAACTAGATTTTTACACTTCGATTTTTAATTCTGATGAAAGAGAATATTTTGATATCCAAGGTCAATATTACATCAACCTCTTAGAAACCGATCCATCTCAAGAAGCCTTTGGAGACTCAATTGCAGTTTTGGGAATTGGCACTTTTTTAAACCATGCAAGAAATAGATTAAATGCAACTATTTTGAGTGTTTACCATTCTGGAGAACATAAATTTTTCTCAGGATTCAAAAATAATGAGCGCAGTAAATATGTCAGTAAAATACTGAAATGGGGAACACAATTTCAAAAAGATGTTTTTAATGACGTTTTAAGTGAATGGAAAATGGTAGATTCTGCAGGTTATAGCTTACCACAATTAAATTCATCAGAGGTTGAATTATTTGAGACTATAAAAGGGAAATTACAACTGCAAACATACAGATTTACGGGATTTGTACAACTTAATTCAACTTGGTCAAAAATAAAGAAAAATCAACTTGTTGAAATTAGTAAAAAGGTAAAAGTCAATGGTTCGAAACAAGAACAATTATTTACAGAAATAATTAGTGAAGCTTCAAGTAAGTTTGCTTTAGCACTTGGAATTAGATCAGGATATACAAGTATCAATCAAGAATTATTTTTTACACCAAGAATTTCTTTTACTTTTTTTCCTACTGCTTTCATGGTTAAAGACTCTAAAATTGCAAAAAGAAACATAAGTTATCGTTTTGCCACGGGACTTTATTATCAACCCCCATTTTACAGAGAATTTAGAACTTTTGATGGAAACTTAAACTTGAATGTTAAATCCCAAAAATCATTGCATCTTGTTGCAGGAACTGATGTTTTCTTCAATATGTGGGGAAGAGAAGTCCCATTTAAATTGACTTCAGAGATTTTTTATAAATATCTATGGGATGTTAATCCATATGAGATTGACAATGTAAGAACCCGCTATTTTGCTGAAAATAATGCTGTAGCATACGCATATGGAATAGATGCTAATATTCATGGAGAATTTGTGGAAGGAATAGAAACTTTTTTTAAACTTGGACTTCTTTCAACGAAGGAGGATATAAAAAATGATTCATACAAAGAATATTATAACGCAGCAGGGGAAAGAATTATTTTTGGTTTCAGCGAAGATCAAGAAATTATTGATAGTGCAACAATTTATCCAGGTTATGTTCCACGACCAACAGACCAGTTTTTCACATTTGGAGCATTAGTCCAAGATCAAATGCCAGGTCTTGAAAATTTTACTGTTCAAATGGGCATGCAATTTGGCTCTCGACTTCCTTATGGTCCTCCTGATCATTCGCGTTACAAAGATACTTTGAGAATGAAATCCTATTTCAGAGTAGACCTTGGGATGTCATATGCTTTAATTTCAAAAAAATCGAAAAAACAAAATTTCTGGAACAAGAATTTTTCTGAGGCAGAAATATCATTTGAAGTTTTTAACCTTTTAGGAATAAACAATGTTCTCTCTAAACAATGGATTCAAGACGTGGAAGGTAAATACTATTCCATTCCAAATTATTTGACTTCTAGAAGATATAATTTAAAATTTATCGTCCGACTCTAAGCAACAGGTGCAAATAGAAATTTATTAGGAGAAACTAAATTTGTTTTTACAGCATACATTACAATTCCTGCAGTGTTCTTTACACCTAATTTTGCCATAATATTTTTTCGGTGCGTATTAACCGTATGCTTGCTTAAAAATAACTGAATAGCAATTTGTTCGTTCGTTAAGCCCTCAGCAATCAAGATAATTATTTCATTTTCCCTTTCTGAAACAACAACAGCTTCACATGAAAAAGATTCAAAATCTAAGTCGTTTACATCAATGTTTGCGCGCTGAATACTTTCTAAAATCTGACCACAAAAAAATTTGTTGCCATTTCCGGTTTCTTTCACTGCCATTAAAATCTCATTAACATCACAGTCTTTTTTTATATAGCTACTTATTCCAGAACGCAAAGCATCTACAAGCGTTTGAGGACTTTGCTCTGCAGTAATCGCGACAAAGCGAATACGCTTATTTATACTTAAAACCTTTGGAATAATATCGATATTAAAACCACTTGAGGTATAATCTATCAAAACCAATGAAGTATCAAATGATTTAACTTGCGCAAGAAGTTCTTCACCACTATGAGCTTCACTAACAATTGTAATGGCTCGTTCAGTGGATAAAATTGCGCGTAAACCAATTCGAATCAAATCATTACTATCTGCAAGAATTAAATTCATCTTATTTAGAATAGTTTTAAACAAGGCAAATATACTACTGAAATTCGACCTAAGCAAGATAATAGAAAAAAAGGTGCATCCTAAATAAGAGCAACAAATCTGTATATTTGCAAAAAAGTAATTGGTGAGATGAAGACAATAATTGGAACAACTATTCAAGAGGCCATTCACTTATTAAAATCTGGAGAATTAGTAGCTATTCCTACGGAAACTGTCTATGGACTTGCAGCAAACGGATGCAATACAGCAGCTGTCAAGAAAATTTATTTAGCAAAAAATCGACCGAATTCTAATCCCCTCATTCTTCATTTTGCAAGTAGTGAGAAAATTCATCCTTATGTTCTTGATTTCCCACAAGAGCTCTTAAATTTAGCCAGTAAATTTTGGCCAGGGCCCTTAACAATTCTTTTGAAGAAAAGTGAACTTGTACCCAATGAAATAACTGCAAATCAAGAATTAGTAGCAGTTCGTGTTCCAAATCACCCCTTGTTAAATTCTATTCTGAGTGAATTAGATTTTCCACTTGCTGCACCTAGCGCAAACCTATACGGAATGGTAAGTCCAACAAAAGCTGAGCATGTAATGCAAGATCTAAATGGTAAGATTCCGTATATTTTAGATGGTGGTTCCTGTGAAAATGGATTGGAATCAACAATTATTGGCCTACATGAAAAGAAAGTTGTTGTTTATCGCTTAGGAAGTATTTCTATTGAAGACTTAACAGCAGAACTTTCTTATACTCCAGAATTAAAAAATACGAGTGAAAAACAAGTTATAACAAGCGGAATGGTAGAACATCACTATGCGCCTAAGACTCCGTTTTTTTTCTTTGATGAAACTAGTATTGATTATTCAGAGAAAAATAATGGCTTTATATTTTTTAAAGATATACATCCCTCTATCAATGATAGTAATAAGATAATTTTAAGTAAATCCGGCGATTTAAAGGAAGCTGCAGCTAATTTATACGACGCTATTATAGAAATGGATAAGCGAGAATTTACGGCTCTATTTATTGAAAGATTACCTGACTTCGGACTTGGAAAAACGATGAATGACAGACTAA
>JBILAB010000118.1:0-5875 GCA_044354455.1 Crocinitomicaceae bacterium
CCTCCTGGAGTTGTGAATATTGTTACAGGTTTTGGAGAAACAGGCGCAGCGATTGTAAATCATCCAGATATCAATAAAATTGCTTTTACTGGATCAACAGCTGTTGGAAAAATAATCCAAAAAGCACTCGTGGGAACCTCGAAAAAAGTAACATTGGAATTGGGAGGGAAATCTGCGAATATTATCTTTGAGGACGCACCAATTGACCAAGCAGTTGAAGGGATTGTAAACGGTATCTTCTTTAATCAAGGGCATGTTTGCTGTGCTGGATCTCGCTTATACGTTCAAGAAGGAATAGCAGAAAAAGTCATCAAAAAATTAAAGCAGCGCATGGAAAGTTTGTATGTTGGAGATCCTTTGGATAAAAACACAGACATCGGTGCAATTAATTCTAAGGAGCAACTTCAAACGATTGAAAAATATTTAAAAATTGGACTGGATGAAGGAGCTGAAATTTATCAACCAAAATGTGTAATTCCAAAAAAGGGATTCTATTGCGCTCCAACAATATTTTTAAATGTCGCTCAGTCAAGTATCATTGCACAAGAAGAAATTTTTGGACCTGTTTTAACCATTCAAACATTTCGAACAGTTGATGAAGTTATCCAAAAAGCGAATAATTCTCCTTTTGGATTAGCAGCTGGTGTATGGACGGATAAAGGTTCACGGATATTTAATCTCACAAGTAAACTGCGCGCAGGTGTAATTTGGGCAAATTGCTACAATAAATTTGATCCAACATCCCCTTTTGGAGGATACAAAGAAAGTGGTTTTGGTAGAGAAGGTGGATTACATGGATTGAGTGCTTATCTTAAACTAAGCTAAAATGAGTAGACTAGAAGTTTTAAAAACATATAAGATTTTTATTGGTGGGGAATTTCCTAGAACAGAATCTGGTAGATATTACACACCTTTAGATTCGAAAGGGAAGGTTTTGGCAAATATCTGTCTTTCTTCACGAAAAGATGTTCGTAATGCGGTAGTCGCTGCTCGAAAAGCCTTTGGACCTTGGTCTGAACGTGCTGCATTTAACAGAGGACAAATTCTTTACCGTATTGCAGAAATGTTGGAGGGAAGACAGGCTCAATTTGTGGATGAATTAATGCGACAAGGTAGCTCAAAAGTAGCAGCTACAAATGAAGTAAATTTAAGTATTGATCGAATTGTTTATTATGCTGGCTGGTGCGATAAATACAATCAAGTAGTAAGTTCTGTAAATCCGGTGAGTTCCTCGCACTTTAATTTTTCAAGTTTAGAGCCCATGGGAGTTGTGGGAGTAGTTGCTGAGCAAAGCACTTCTTTAATCGGTCTTGTATCTCTTATTTTACCCCCTATTTGTGGTGGAAATTCGACGGTAGTTTTAGCTTCGGAAAAACTCCCTTTGTGCGCTGTAACTTTTGGCGAAGTTATTCATTCCTCGGATGTTCCTGCAGGTGTAATAAATATCCTAACTGGATCTCCAGAAGAAATGGCGGCAACATTGGCGAGTCACATGGATGTAAATGCCCTTATCACTTCAAATTTGGAAACAAAACTTTCAAATAAATTATCCCTTCTCTCAGTTGATAACTTAAAACGCAAATTTGATTATGAGGAGAATTGGGTTGAAAAAGACAAGCAAGCTTTGCATTATATTTCTGATTTACAAGAAATAAAAACCACTTGGCATCCAATTGAAAATGTTGGAGGTGCAAGCAGTTCTTATTAATTCTTTCAAAAATCCTCTTTGTTTAATCCACATTTCATCGTTCAATACTTGTGTTAAAATTTAATGCTATTCGATGTTTTATTTCTAATTTCGTCTTATGACAAGTAGAGCGGAAGAATATACTAAAAAGGGCTTGAGGAGCAGTTATGCCTCAACGATTATTGGTATCTCACTTGTGCTTTTTATGATTGGCTTAGTTTTAGGTGGGGTTCTAGCGCTGCGCAGTATAGAAAAACAAGCGAAAGAAAATCTTCAAGGAGATATTTTCTTTAAATCTGAACTAAATGATGCAGATATTAAGCAAATTGAACAGCAGCTTAAATCTTGGAAAGAATTTAGTGACGTGTACTTTGTTTCTCCAGAACGCGCAATCCAAGAATTTGGTGGTGAGGGAAAATCAGAAAAAGAAATGCTTTCGCTATTTGATGGAGAAAATCCCTTGCCAGCAACTATTGGGTTTAAGCCGAAAGAACAATTTGCAACAAAAACAGGGATGAATGGCATTGAGTCGAAATTGCTTGCTGAATTTTCAGAAGAAATTGATGAGGTGAATTATGATAAATCAAGTGTAGAAAATGTAAACTTAGGATTCAAACAATTTGCTATTCTTTTTCTTTCCGTTGCGCTACTATTAATTATTATTGCTGTAGCAATGATTAATAATACCATACGTTTAGCGCTCTATTCTAAAAGATTTACAATTAAAACGATGCAGTTAGTAGGCGCAACAAGTGGGCACATTCGCAAACCATTTTTAAAGCAAGCTCTTTTTCAAGGAATTGTTTCAGCCCTAGTTGGCTTAGCCCTTTTGTTAACACTTTTTTATGCTTTAAACAACATATTAGAAACTTTTCAAATAAGTTATACGCTAACAAGCTTCATAATCTTGATAACATCATTAATAGCAATTGGTGTTTTTATAACCTTAATTTCAACATGGTTTGCTTTAAACAAGTATCTTCGCATGAAGTTAGATGATTTATATTAGTAGAAAATGAAAGATTCAATTAAACATTTTGGATTTAATCCTGAAAATTACAAGTTGCTTTTTATTGGTTTAGCAGTAAACATCCTTGGTTATATATTAATGATTGGTGGCGGAGCAGAAAGTCTAAATGAGTTTAATGCTGATGAACTTTTTAGCACAACACGCATAACAGTTGCTCCAATTCTAATTGTCCTTGGCTACGGAATCATTTTATTTTCTGTGATGAAGAAAAGCAAAAACTCAGCTGTAAAAGTTTCTGCTATTTCAGAAGATCCAAAAACGGAAGATAAGAACCCAAAGAAAAAATAAACAAGAAAGATGGACTTTCTTGAAGCGATCATTCTTGCAGTTATTGAAGGATTAACAGAGTTTTTACCGGTTTCTTCAACAGCCCACATGATTTTTGCAAGTGCAATCAGCCAAAATGAAGCTGATGAATTTGTCAAAATGTTTCAGGTATCCATTCAGTTTGGCGCAATTTTATCCGTTGTATTTCTTTTTTGGAAAAAGTTCTTCGATTTTAAAACGTACACGTTTTATTTAAAACTTGGCTTAGCTGTTCTTCCAGCTTTAGTTCTTGGAAAGTTATTTGATGATAAAATTGAAGCGGTTTTAGAAAAACCTATTCCTATTGCACTCGTGCTTATTCTGGGAGGAATTATCCTACTTTTTATTGACAGCTTGTTTAAAAATCCAGTAATAAATAAGGAAGAAGATGTTTCGGTAAAAAAAGCAATTGTAATCGGATTCTGGCAATGCCTAGCTATGATGCCCGGAACAAGTCGCTCAGCAGCATCTATTATTGGTGGAATGCAACAAGGATTAACGCGAAAAATGGCTGCAGAATTCAGCTTTCTATTAGCTGTTCCGACAATGCTAGCGGTTACGCTTTATTCCATTTTCTTGAAAGATTGGAATTATAAGGGCTTGGAACAAAAAGGATATGAAATGATTCTTTCAAGCAACCACAACCTCATCGTTTTTGTTCTTGGAAATATAATTGCTTTTGTTGTTGCCGCTTTTGCTATTAAGTTTTTTATTGGCTTTCTAGAAAAATTTGGCTTTAAAATTTGGGGATATTACCGCATAATTGTCGGCTTTGCCTTGTTACTCTATTTTTCTTTGTGATGGATTTTTTAACCGGGGAAATCCTTTTGGTTGATAAACCACTCAACTGGACTTCTTTTGATGTTGTTAATAAAATTCGATGGAATCTCAAGCAAAAACTAAATGTTAAAAACATCAAAGTTGGGCACGCCGGAACACTTGATCCATTGGCAACTGGCTTATTAATTCTGTGTACAGGAAAAAATACCAAGCTAATTGAAGGACTTACAGGAGCAGCAAAAACATACACCGGAAAATTTCTCCTTGGAAAAACAACTGCTTCCTATGACTTGGAAACACCTTATTCAGCAACATTCCCAACAGAACATATTACCGAAGAATTACTCGAAAAAGTTAGACTTTCATTTCTTGGGATTCAACTCCAAACCCCACCAATTTATTCCGCAAAACATATAGATGGAAAAAGAGCTTATGATTATGCGAGAGAAGGAAAGGTAGTTGAAATGAAACAAAATCAAATTGAAATAGAATCATTTACTATTGATACAAAAGATTTTCCGGAAATAAGCGTAGCAATAAAATGCTCAAAAGGAACGTATATTCGCTCCATTGCCTACGATTTCGGAAAAAAACTTGACAGTGGAGCAACATTGATCGAACTTCGCAGGACACATTCTGGAGATTTCTCAATAGAAAATGCTAAAACAGTTGATGAATGGGTAGATTTACTTCGTATCACCGAATAATTTACTTTTTATTTTAAAAAAAACAATATCTTTGTTGCCCGTTGGTATACCAAATTGCCCGAGTGGCGGAACTGGTAGACGCGCTGGATTCAAAATCCTGTACTTTCGGGTGTGCCGGTTCGATTCCGGCCTCGGGTACTAAAAAGCAGAGTGAAAAACAGAGCGAGAGCGAAGTTGGGATCTCTGCTTTTTTCTTCATTTTCATTCTCTTTCCTTTTTAAAGCGAGAGCGAAGTTGGGATCTCTGCTTTTTTCTTCGTTCTCATTTTCATTCTCTTTCTTTTTTAAGCGATAGCGAAGTTGTTTACTCTGCTTTTTTCTTCATTTTCATTCTCTTTCTTTTTTAAGCGATAGCGAAGTTGTTTACTCTGCTTTTTTCTTCATTTTCATTTTCATTTTCATTCTCTTTCCTTTTTTAAAGCGATAGCGAAGTTGTTTACTCTGCTTTTTTTTCATTTTCATTCTCTTTCCTTTTTAAAGCGATAGCGAAGTTGGGATCTCTGCTTTTTTCTTTGTTCTCATTTTCATTCTCTTTCCTTTTTAAAGCGAGAGCGAAGTTAGGATCTCTGCTTTTTTTCACTCTGTTACTCTTTCTCACTTTTTTTCGTATCTTAATTAGAAATTTAATTCTATTCTATATGTTCGACTTCCAAAAACTTGAGGTTTATAAAAAAGCAAAATCATTTCATGCTAATTGCAAAAAAATCATTTTTGAAAAGAAATTAGAAAAGTTTGTGATTGATCAACTCGGCCGTGCTTCATTTAGTGTGCCACTTAACATTGCTGAAGGAAGTGGTAAATTTTCAAAAGCCGACAGGAAAAACTATTTTACTATAGCGCGCGCATCCTTGTTTGAATGTGTTGCTGTAGTTGATATTCTAAAAGATTCTGGTCGTATTTCTGAATTTGAATTTGAACAAATGATGAAAGAAGCGGATGAGCTTTCAAGAATTCTCTATGCCATGATAAAAAATCTGACTTGATTTTATCTGAAAATCAGCGCGCTGATTTAGAAAAAAAACAAAATCTATTTTACTAGGAGCACAACACGATAAATCAGTAGAAAAAACCTTTTAATCTATAAAACTCTCTGTAATTAACGCATCTTTGAGATCTAAGAGTTCTATTAGCTTATCGTGAAAAGAGTTCGAGAACTTAACTGATGGGTACTAAACCTCAGAGAAATCTGAGGTTTTTTTTATCTTTGTAAATTATACCAAAAGCATGGCAAATACATTTCGGACTATTTGGACAACTGAAGATCGTTTTGTAGAGGTAATTGATCAGCGAGAACTTCCCCATAAAGTTGTTGTTGTTAAGCTTCAAACATTCAAGGATGCTGAAATTGCCATAAAAAATATGACGG
>JBILAB010000119.1:0-5805 GCA_044354455.1 Crocinitomicaceae bacterium
GTTATTTCGTATTGCAAAAAGTGAGTTGTATCAATCTTTCAGAGATACAAAGGCACGGAGAACAGTAAACATAGATACCGTTTTTAGTGCTCAAATTATGGAAGAATTTGTTGAGGATTATACTGACGAACAACGAGCTCAACTCATGAGTGCTTTGCACTTGCTCAAGCCAAATCAATTACAATTAATCGAAATGCGTTATTTTGAAAAACAATCTTTTCGTGAAATTGGAAATGTTCTTGGAATTACTGAAAACAATGCAAAAGTAAAAACATTCAGAACCTTACTAAAGCTAAAAACTGTTTTCTTAAACATGAAAAAATAATTCATCTTTTTTAAAAGCCCTTTGTAGGGCTTTTTTTTAATTGAGATTTAGGGATTATTTTACTTAAGCAAAGTCAATCTCACATTTCTTTTTTACTTTTGTTCATGTACCCATTACTTCGACGCACATTATTTTTATTTGACGCTGAAAAAGTTCATTATTTTACCACCTTTTTACTTAAGTTTCTATTAAAGTTTGGTTTTACACGTATAATTTTCAAAAAATTATTTGTTCTTGAAGATCCAAAATTAGAAAGAACTGTGTTTGGATTAAAATTCAAAAACCCTGTAGGAATGGCGGCTGGATTTGATAAAAATGCTGAAATGTTTAATGATTTGGCATACTGTGGATTTGGATTTATAGAAGTCGGTACTTTAACGCCTCTTGGTCAATCTGGTAATCCCAAGCCACGACTTTTTCGCATAAAAAAAGATAAGGGCATTTTAAATCGTTTGGGTTTTAATAACAAAGGGGTAGCATCAGCAATACCACGTTTAAAAGTACGGAAACATCCAAATTTAATTATTGGAGGAAATATTGGAAAAAATAAAATCACCCCGAATGAGGATGCTACAAACGATTATGTTTTAGCTTTTGAGCAGCTTTTTCCTTATGTCGATTATTTTGTTGTGAATGTTTCTTCACCAAACACTGCTAATTTGAGAGATTTACAAGAAAAAGAACCACTAACAGCATTGTTGTCTGAATTAAAGAATAGAAATTCGCTCAAAGAAAATCCTAAACCAATTCTTCTAAAGATTGCTCCAGATTTAACAAATTTGCAATTAGATGATATAATTGAAATTGTTCGCTTCACCAAAATTGATGGTGTAATTGCAACCAATACAACAATCCGAAGAGATGATTTAAAAACTGATTCAAAACTTTTAATGCAATATGGTGCTGGCGGAATCTCAGGAAAACCTTTAGCAAAGAGATCGACAGAAGTTATTCGCTATTTGTATGATAATTCAAAGGGAGAATTTCCGATAATTGGAGTTGGTGGAATTCATTCTGCAGATGATGCGCTTGAAAAATTAGCTGCTGGAGCAAGTTTAATTCAATTGTATACGGGTTTCATTTATGAGGGACCTGGTATTGTGCGAAAAATTAATGAAGCAATTTTAAAGCAAGAAGCATGAGTGCGATAAAAATTATTGAATGTCCGCGTGATGCAATGCAAGGATTGGAATCTTTTGTTCCAACTGAATTAAAAATTGAATATATCAATCTTTTATTGAAATGTGGATTCGACACACTTGATTTCGGAAGTTTTGTTTCTCCAAAAGCAATTCCTCAAATGAGAGATGCAGCAATGGTTTTAGATAAGCTTGAACGAGTATCTTCAACGAAATTGTTAGCAATTGTCGCAAACGAAAGAGGAGCAGAGGATGCTTTATGTTTTCCGGAAATAGCCTGTTTGGGATTCCCTTTTTCTATTTCTGAAATATTCCAGCAGCGGAATGCAAATTCGAGTATTGAAGAATCACTTTTTCGCCTTGAAAAAATCCAATCAAAAGTTACAGCTAAAAAAAAGGATTTAATTGTCTATTTATCCATGGGATTTGGAAATCCTTATGGAGAAGTTTGGAATTCTGATTTAGTGATTTCTTGGTCGCGAAAATTAGTTGAGGATTTGGGAATTCACACCTTGGCTCTATCAGATACGATAGGATGTGCAAAATCAGAAGATGTTAGCGCGTTGTTTAACGTTTTATCGAATGAATTCCCATCAATTGAGATAGGAGCACATTTTCATACACGGCCAGATACAAGTTCAAAACTAATATCTTCAGCATACACTGCTGGTTGCCGAAGATTTGATACAGCTATTCGAGGATTTGGTGGTTGTCCAATGGCTAAAGACGATTTAACAGGCAATTTACCAACTGAAGATTTAGTAAGTTGGTTAAACGATTCTGGAATTAATCACCCAATTAAAACTGCAAATTTTAATGCCGCTTTTGATTTTTCTTCAAGAATTTTTGAAACTTTGAATAAATAATACACTTATTAAAGAATAAACTAAAAAGATGAAAAAAAACCAGTTTTTAATTCCGATACTAATCATCGTATTAGCTGCTCTTGTGACTGGGTATTTTTACACTAAGAAACCATCAAAAAAGAAAGTTGATAAGCCAAAAGAAAAAACTGAAATTCAATTAATTGAAACCGATTTTAATGCAAATACTTTCTCAGGAACTACTGAGATTGAGTTATTAAAAGAATTAGGTGTCTGCGATTCAACTGCTCCAAATGATAATAATTTAGATCGACCTTCTTGTTCCCCTAGATTTTTTAGATTTTTTAATTATAAAAAAAATGCAGCGTTACGTAATAACTTTATATTGCTGTTACGATCTGGGGTAAATGGTTTTCCTGCTAGGCGCTTACTTATTTTTGAGAGAGAAAATGGAAAACTGGTTAAAACAAATGGATTTATTGGATACATTATTGAGAAAAGAGCAGCAAAAAATACACTTTATGATGACATTGTAATTCGATTTTACGAAAAGTACTATGAGCAAAAATATTTTTACAACTGTTTGTTTTCCTGGAAAGATCAACGATTCGAGTTTGTGAAATGTGAAGCTATTAACGATATTGCAATAAAACCAGAAGTAGTTGATTCAGTTTCAATAGAGATTAATAAAATTTTAATTGAGAAACAGCTTATTTTTTAAGGTATACCAAGATTAAAATTTCTCAAATGCCCCCAAACCAAATAATGCGAAATCGTATTTTGCGGGGTCAAAAGAATCAAATTTACGAAGTGCTTCTATGAGCTCTTCATTTGTTTTCCAATCATTCTGGGTTCTTTTAAGAACCCCTAATTTTCTGGCAATAGTTCCTGTATGCACATCTAGTGGAATATAAAGTTCTGACGGAGAAATACTTTTCCAAATTCCAAAATCCACGCCTTTTTTTGAGTCACGAACCATCCACCGTAAATACATAATTAGACGTTTGCATGCAGAATTAGCATTGGGATTTGAAATATGCTTCTCAGAACGCGGAAGATGTGAAGTTTCCAAAAATAGCTGCCGGAAATTAGAAATATAATTTTTTACGCCCTTTTCATGAAAATTCCCGCAAAAAGCTGACTCAAGATCTCCTGTTTTGTAAATGGTATGTAAGGAGTGAAAAAAGAATTCTAAATCAGAAGAATTAAAGGTGCGATGTACAAATTTAACTTGACTATTTTTTTTATAGTTCATTATAAAATCATAGGGTGAATTCCCCATTATTTCACATATTTTATTTCCATTAGAAATTATACTTTTTCGATTCCCCCAGGCGATTGTAGCAATTAAAAAACCGATTATTTCAATATCTTCTTTTTGAGAAAATTTATGTGGAATTTGAATGGGGTCGTATTCTAAAAATGCATGATTCTCGTATTGCTCTGCCTTAAAATCAAGAAAATCCTTTAATTCAATTAATTCCATGTGGTAAAAATAGAACAATGTGAATTAAAGGATATCTTAAAATGGATTATTAATTCATTTTAATTTCAGAATTAGTAACTTTATGTTATACTATTACTGCTAATCTAATGACCAATAAATTATTTTTTTTATTTCTATTATTTAGTTTTCAATTTTTTTCTCAAACTAAGAAGGAAAAAATAGAACGGAATATCATCAACTTACACAAGAAAAAATTTGATTGGCTTATATCAAAACAATATGATTCTTTAGCAGCTTTATTTAATGACAATATTGAGTACATTCATTCGAATGGATGGATTGAAAACAAAACTGAAATTATTGCTGATTTAAAAAGCGGAAAATTGAATTACAAGCGAGTAGAGGTGAGCGAAGCAAAAGTTCGTCTAAGTAAAAATGTTGCAATTCTAACTGGAAAAGGTGTATTTTTTGTTACAATGGATAACAAAGACCTTGAAATCAAATTACTCTATTCTGAAGTTTACATTAAGGAAAAAGGAAAATGGCTACTAAGCCATCGCCATGCAAATAAATTACTATAATTTTTTAAATAAAATTACCGTCTTGCATTGATAAAGTACGATCAGCCATTTTTGCTAAGTCTTCATTATGCGTTACTATTATAAAAGTTTGCTTGAATTCATCACGTAATTCAAAGAATAATTCGTGGAGTTCCTTTGCGTTCTTTGTATCTAGATTTCCAGATGGTTCATCTGCAAATATTACTTTTGGTTTATTTATCAATGCGCGACAAACTGCAACACGTTGTTGCTCTCCGCCTGATAATTCTGATGGCTTATGATCTTTTCTTGTTTCGATTCCTAACCTAAGCATTAATTCAAGTGCAAGTTTATCGGATTCTGCTTTTGATTTTCCTCCAATCATTGCAGGCAAAGAAATATTTTCAATAGCTGAGAATTCTGGAAGTAACTGATGAAATTGAAAAATAAAACCCAAATTTTGATTTCGGAAATGCGCTAGTTTTTTTGCGCTCAGTTGAAAAGGGTTAATCCCATCAATTTCTAAAATCCCGTTGTCAGGATTATCTAAGGTTCCAAGTATTTGAAGAAGAGTAGTTTTACCTGCTCCAGATGAACCTACAATTGACACAATTTCAGCATTGTCAACCATAATATCTACGCCTCTTAAAATGGGGAGTTCACCAAACGACTTAACAATACCGCTTGCTTTTAAAATCATGGTTTCAGGTTTAAATTATGCCCCATTTTATCTCTTTTAGTTCGAAGATAACTTTCATTATGGACATTGCTCTGAATTTCAAGTGGAATATTTTCAACGATCTCTAGACCGTAGCCAATTAATCCGGTTCTCTTTTTAGGATTATTAGACAATAAGCGCATTTTAGAAACACCTAATTCTCTAAGCATTTGAGCACCAAGTCCATAATCTCTTCCATCTGGCTTGAAGCCGAGTTGAATATTTGCATCAAAAGTATCAAAACCATCCTCTTGTAATTTGTAAGCTTTTAATTTATTTATCAAGCCGATTCCACGTCCTTCTTGGTTCATATAAATGATTACACCTTTCCCTTCTTTTTCAATCATTTCCATTGCTTTGTGTAATTGATCTCCACAATCACAGCGACAAGATCCAAAGATATCACCAGTTAAACAGGAAGAATGCACACGAACTAAGATAGATTCATCTTTACTCCAAGTTCCTTTTACTAGCGCTAAATGGTCTTGGTCACTATTTTTATCCTTAAAAGCATGAAGTTCAAAATCCCCAAAAACAGTTGGCATATGAACATCAAGTACTTTTTCAATTAAGGTTTCATTAGCAATTCGATATTTTATTAAATCTTCAATTGAAATAATTTTTAAATTGAATTTTTTAGCTATTTCTATTAATTCCGGTAAACGTGCCATTGATCCATCTTCATTCAAGATTTCCACTATGATTCCCGCTTCTTCAAAACCCGCTAAACGCGATAAATCAACAGCAGCTTCTGTGTGACCAGCTCTTCTTAAAACACCACCTTTTTTAGCTCTCAAGGGAAAAATATGACCT
>JBILAB010000120.1:0-5725 GCA_044354455.1 Crocinitomicaceae bacterium
TTGAGGTTTAAACTTTCGCGAACATGATTTTTAAAAACATCTTTTTGGACAATCGTCTGCCCATCTCCTTGATTGATTAAGTGAGGAGGTCTATCGGCACTCAAAATTAAAAGTGGAATTGAGCGGTAATATGCTTCCGCAATAGCAGGATAATAATTTAAAACAGCAGAGCCAGAAGTACAGCAAATTGCAACAGCTTCTTTTAATTCTTGAGCAAGTCCGAGTGCAAAAAAGGCAGCGCTGCGTTCATCATGGATGACGTGTGTAATAAATGAGTCGTTTTCATCAAAAGCAATTGCAAGTGGCGCATTTCTTGAGCCGGGAGAAAAAACAATGTGTTTAATACCGTGTTTTTCGCATTGATCGACGATTAATTGAACAATTACCTTGTCGCTTGTAAGCATGCTGCAAAATTACAATTTTTGAATGATGTCAAGAATAGTTCTACTTTTATTTTCTGTCTCTTCCCACTCCAAAAGTGGATTTGATTCACGTGTGTATCCACCACCAAGATAAAGATGAATTTGATTCTCCGTTATTTGACAGCAGCGCAGATTTACATAAATGGCAGTTTGCTCTTCGTTGATTTCTCCGATATATCCAGCGTAAAATTCTCGCTTGTGCTGCTCGAGTTCATCAATTAGTTTGAGTGCACTTTTTTGGGGTAAACCACAAACTGCTGGAGTAGGATGGAGGCAATTTAAAATCGTTTCAATACTATCAGAGGAAGAAAAATGAAAGTCTGAGCGCAAATGCTTCACCGGACCAGCGTAGAATTCATATACTTCAGTTTGCTCTATAGAATCGATTCCCAAGGCCTGAAGATTACGATCTATAAATTCTCGAACATACGCTTGTTCTTTTTTTTCTTTTTCATTCCAAGGCGACTGATCATCCGCATTTTTTGTAGATGCTAAAGCTGTAGTTTGAAAAATATCTTTTTCTTTCGTTAGTAATATTTCAGGACTTGCACCAAGCCACGTTCCTAAATTAGGATCCGAAAAGCAGTAAACAAAAGCACTTGGATATTCTTTTTCGATGAGGTAAAAAAGTTCAAGTGATTTTGAAGTATCAAAAGTTTGTGAATGAATTCTTGATAAGACCGTTTTTTTAACTTCAGAATTTTGAAGAGCGATTACAAGTTTTTCGCCTGCTTTCAAATAGTCATTTTTTGTAAAAAGAGGATGTTGATTTTTTAAAAAAGTAAAAGAATTTTGTGACTCATCATCTTCAAAAACAAATGCATCAGAGCCCTTAAATTTCTGAATTACAAAGCCATTGTTGGGAAAGGTCTTAATTTTTGCAAATCTCCCATTTTTTTTGGTGATTTCTTGATTCGGAAATCGATAGATTAGCATAGTTAAGCTTCTTTTTCAATAATCATGACTGTTAATCTGCCGGTACAAATCAGTCGCTTAGTTCCTTCTTCGTGAATATTTACTTGCCAAACATGCGTTCTTCTTCCGCAATGAACAAGTGTTCCAGTAGCGAGTACAAATCCAGATTTTACTGATCTTACATGATTACAATTAATTTCCAATCCAACGGGAACCTCTTTTTCTAAATCAATTAGAAGTGTAGAGCCCATGGAGCCAACGGTTTCAATTAATGCAGCACTAGCTCCACCATGAAGTATTCCCATTGGTTGATGCGTTCTACGATCGACAGGCATTTTTAGAACTATAAAGTTTTCTCCAATTTCAATACATTCAATGCCGAGAGTTGTTACAAGTGTGTTGTTGCTTTTACTATTGATAAGTTCTAGTGGAACATTTTTTAATTTCATAGAGCATTTTTTTTACTAAAATTATACAGCAACATTGTTCTCGCGAAGTGCATCGTTTAACGAAGTTTTTAAATCTGTTGAGGCCTTTCGCTGTCCAATAATGAGTGCACAGGGAACTTGAAATTCTCCTGCAGGAAATTGCTTTGTGTACGAGCCAGGAATTACAACACTGCGTTCAGGGACATAAGCTTTTATTTCTTTTGGTTCAGTTCCAGTAACATCAATAATTTTCGTTGATTGTGTCAGTACAACATTCGCTCCTAAAACTGCTTCTTTACCAATGCGTACTCCTTCAACCACAATACACCGTGAACCAATAAATGCGTTATCTTCAATAATTACAGGAGCAGCTTGCAGTGGCTCTAAAACTCCTCCAATTCCAACTCCTCCGCTTAAGTGAACATTTTTTCCGATTTGTGCGCAGCTTCCAACAGTTGCCCAAGTATCGACCATTGTACCTTCATCAACATAAGCGCCAATGTTAATATAAGAAGGCATCATGATTACGCCTCTCGCTACAAAAGCACCATAGCGCGCTATTGCATGTGGCACTACACGAACACCTAATTCCTTATAATTGCGCTTCAGTGCCATTTTATCATGAAATTCAAATGGCCCGACTTCAATAGTTTCCATTGTTCGAATTGGAAAATAAAGGATAACTGCTTTTTTCACCCATTCATTAACGATCCATGATCCATCGCTTGTAGGTTCTGCAACTCGTAACAATCCTTTATCGAGTTGTTCGATTACACTTTCTATGGCTTTAATTGTGGTGGACTCTTTTAATAAATCCCGATTTTCCCAAGCAGATTCTATTATGGATTGCATCTTGTTTTTTTTATTACGAAAGTACTTTAAAATTAAAAAAGAAAAACAAAGTCCTAAAGATTAATTAGAATTCGCTTGTTTAGCAAAACTAAATAGTTGATTTATTTTTTGAATTAAAAGTTTATATTTACTAAAAAGTTTAAAACCATGAAAAAAATCATTAACAAATCAGCACATCTGCTAATCATTGCATTAGCACATTTGCTAATCAACACCTCAATTTTCGCTCAAGCGCCACAAAAAATGAGTTACCAAGCAGTTATAAGAAACAGTAATGATTCTTTACTTATTTCCACACCAGTAGGAATGCGCATTAGCTTGGTTCAAAGTTCTCCAACAGGCACTGTGGTTTATTCTGAAACTCAAACAGCAACTACCAATGCCAATGGACTAGTTAGTCTTCAAATAGGAATGGGATCAGCAGTCAGTGGTACTTTTGCAGGTATTGATTGGGCGTCAGGACCATACTATGTAAAAACAGAAACTGATTTATCTGGCGGAACAAATTATACAATTACTAGTAGTAATGAAATTCTAAGTGTTCCTTATGCCTTGTTTAGTGCAAATGGAACACCTGGCCCGGCAGGTCCAATCGGATTAACAGGTTCAACAGGTTCAACAGGTGCAACTGGCAATGGATTTTCAAATGGCACGGCAGTCAATCAACTAATGTATTGGAACGGAAGTGCTTGGGTAACTTTGAATCCTGGAATTGATGGGCAGGTACTTTCTATATGTAATGGAAGTTTAACTTGGTCTACTATGGCAGGTGCTTGCCCTGCCGCCCAACCTCAATTCCCGGAAGGCACAGTAAATTGCGCTGCAGGCGCCACAACTGTAGTAGATGTAACGAACCCCACCACCGGTAAAATCTGGATGGATAGAAATTTAGGAGCTACGCAAGTAGCCACCAGCAGCACCGATGTAGCTTCCTACGGGGATTTATATCAATGGGGCAGACGAGCAGATGGGCACCAGTGTAGAACTTCTCCCACAACAGCGACCCTATCCAGTATAGACCAACCGGCGCATGGTAATTTTATTTTAGTACCCAATGCACCATCCGATTGGCGCTCGCCTCAAAACGCGAATTTATGGCAAGGCGTGAATGGGGTCAACAACCCTTGCCCAAGTGGGTATAGAATTCCTACGGAAACAGAACTCGATGCAGAACGCTTAAGTTGGAGTCAAAATACTAGTGCAGGCGCTTTTGCCTCACCGCTTAAATTGCCCACGGCGGGCTACCGCCTCTACAGCGATGGTTCGATAATCAATGTCGGGACCTACGGCAACTGTTGGAGCAGTTCGGTTAGTGGTACCAGTTCACGCGACCTTAACGTCTACAGCAGCAATGCCCTCATGGACGTCGACTTCCGAGCCTACGGCTTCTCTGTTCGTTGCATTAAGGATGCTTCGGCAATACCAGCAACACTAGGCGCAATCAACTGCGGTTCAACCTCCATCACAGGAACCTTAACAAGTGGCATTGCAGCTAGTGGCGTTAGTGCTTCTGTTCCTTACACAGGTGGAAATGGTGGTTCTTATGCTGCTCAAACAATTTCTTCGACAGGCGTAACAGGTTTAACTGCAACACTTTCTTTAGGAATTTTAGCTAATGGCGCAGGCTCATTGACTTATACGATCACAGGCACCCCAACTACGAGTGGAACCGCTAGTTTTGCCATCACGGTAGGTGTGCAATCTTGTTCTTTTACGGTGAGTGTGGCAGCCGCCCAACCTCAATACCCATCAGGAACGGTACATTGCACTGCGGGTGCTACAGCAGTTGTAGATGTAACGAACCCCACCACTGGCAAAATCTGGATGGATAGAAATTTAGGAGCTACTCAAGTAGCAACAAGCTCTTCAGATGCATCTTCTTATGGAGATTTATACCAATGGGGAAGACGAGCAGATGGGCATCAGTGTAGAACTTCTCCCACCACGGCAACTTTAAGTTCGGTGGACCAACCAGCACATGGAAATTTTATTACTATTAATTCTGGAAATTACGATTGGCGTTCGCCTCAAAACGTAAATTTATGGCAAGGGGTGAATGGGGTGAACAACCCCTGCCCAAGTGGGTATAGAATTCCTACGGAAACAGAAATTAATGATGAATTCTTAAGTTGGACGCAACAAAACAGCGTGGGTGCTTTTGCCTCCCCGCTCAAATGGACTTTGGCGGGCTACCGGCTAAGCACCGATGGCTCGCTCGGCATTGTTGGTACGGATGGCTCCTATTCGAGCAGCACCGTGAGTGGTACATATTCACGTGGATTGAACTTCGGTAGTAATAATGCCATCAGCGACAGGTACCGTGCAAGCGGTTACTCGGTACGTTGCCTTAAGGATTAGGTGAGTGCTAGCCTCGGTACATTCCTCCTTCGTCGGAACACTCGGCTAGCTTCTATCAGCTTATCGAGTGGGCACAGCTTGCTGTGGTTGTATCGAGAGAAGCTTATCGAGTGGACATAGCTAGCCCAATATTTTTTTGATTGTTTAATAATCTTTTTATTGATTAGTATCTAATTATATGCTATCTTTAAGTAAAGTCGAATTTTCTTATTCATTAAAGATGGTATCCTATTAAAAATTTGTATTTTATTAAAATAAACTTTTGTATTTTTGTAAAATATAAAAAACAAATCACATGGTGCTTAAATCTGAAATAGAAAAATCCTTAGCCTTACAACGTTTGTTTTTAAACAAAAAACAGGAAGGTTTTAGTCGTGAAAGTTCAGCCAAATTGCAATTAAGTGCTAGTCATATTTTAATTATAACTGGTGTAAGACGCTGTGGAAAAAGTACTTTGCTACAACAAATAAGTAAAAATCTAAATGAGGAAATAATCTTTTTTAATTTCGAAGATCCTCGAATTTATGGGTTTGAATTAGAGGATTTTACAAAATTAGACGAAATAGTTGGCGATGAAATAAGGTATTATTTTTTTGACGAAATTCAGAATGTTGAAAAATGGGAATTGTTTATCCGCCATTTGCATGATCGCGATAAGAGAATTGCCATTACAGGCTCCAATGCTTCCTTGTTAAGTAAGGAATTAGGAACAAGATTAACGGGGCGTAATATTCAAATAGAACTTTTCCC
>JBILAB010000121.1:0-5704 GCA_044354455.1 Crocinitomicaceae bacterium
GAGTTGCTATTTTCAATAATGGTTGGAGATGAAAATAGTTGATTGTTAAAGCCGCTATAAGAGCTCGGGTAAAACGTGCATCTAAAAGCTGCATTTGAAGCAGCTGTTGTACCTTGAGTTAAAATTCCTGTTACAGAAACCGGATTAATATATTCCCATAGTATTGTGCCACTTTCTGATATTTCTTTAAAGGTTCCTTTTGGTCCATTACAGAACAAGACGTTTCCATTTGAAAGTTGTTGACATCCAGATGTAAGTTGAGCATAAAAGTTATTCGGATTTCCATCATTGTAAATCCATGAAGTTGAAGCTGGTAAATAGGGCAGCGAAGAGGTGTAATTGAATCCATCAACTGGAGGATTAATAATTTCGATTGTAGAGTAATTTCCACCAGTTCTTCCGTTTCCGTTATTAAAAACCATTATTTGATTTTCATATGGTAAGCCCGTTTGAATCCATTGTGCATTGTGCTGCCCAAAAAATTGGGTGCTAGTTCCGGTATTATAGGCAAGTGGGTTTCCCCAACGGAATAAAAAATCACCGCCATTCCCACTATTTCCTCCCGAGTGACTTGCTGCTTCAGCTGAAGAAGTACTATGATCAATGACCCAAATTTCATTTAAGACTCGAGAACTCACTAAGATTTGATCTAAGGCTACATTATAATCAATGGAGTTTAAGTGAATCCAATCTGAATTTCCAGCAGTGGCATTGTAATTTATATTGAGTAATTGAGGATTCGTATTAACTGCTCCAAAATCAGGTTTCGTATTATCGAAATCTTGTATTAAATGATCCCACAAATGCCATTCCCAAACTATATTTCCTCCAGTTGCTCCAGTTGGTTGTATTTCTAAAATTTGCTCGCTCCAAAGAGTAGTTGGGACTAACAGAGGATTTCTGCCTTTTGCAATCGCCTGCGTATTTGTTTTGGATTCCCAAGCAATCACTAAAATATTCCCATTCGGTAAAGCTTTAACATCGTGATGCTGCCAATTTGTTGCATCAGAAATGAAATAAGTCCAGATTACATTTCCATTCCAATCAATTTTTTCGATTACACCTCCGTGACCTCCGGCATTAAATGATTGGCTTTGAACAACACCTGTACGCAATAATGTTCCGTCAGATAACAGATAACAAGACAAACCAGGATTATAAGTACTTGTCCATGATTTAACTTCTTTTCCACATCTATCAATTAAATAGGTTGTATTACTTCTAGTTGGAGCAAATAAAACAAAACCGTTATCTAAGGTTCCAGGATTGTGTTGAATAAGGCCAACCGTTGTCTGGGAATTCAAAGTGGATGCTATAAATACAGTTAAGCAGATATTTAGTAGAGGATTTTTCATGTTTTATCTTTTTATTAATTAGGTCTATGGTAATTTTATTCTTTAAACCATCCTGAATACATCACATAATTTGAGGCAATTCTTTGCACTTCTCCTTCAAATAATTCTGGAGAAAGTGTTTTCACCTTTTTTGCAGGAACACCGGCATAAATACTCCATGCTTCCACTCGTGTATTTTCGAGAAGAACGGCGCCAGCAGCAATTATACAATTTGATTCAATGTAGCAATTATCCATAATTATTGCTCCCATTCCAATTAAGACATTGTCTTCAATAGTACAGCCATGGACGAGTGCATTGTGCCCAATAGAAACATGATCTCCAAGAATTACCTTCGTTTTTTCATAGGTACAGTGTAGAACAGCGCCATCTTGAATGTTTACTTTATTTCCAATTCGAATGGAGTTAACATCGCCACGAATAACTGCAGAAAACCATACTGAACATAGATCTCCCATAATTACATCTCCGACAACAGTTGCATTTTCTGCTAAATAACAATCTTTGCCAAATTGCGGTAAAATCCCTTTACATGCTTTTATTAGCGCCATTTTTTTGTTAGTTGAATTCTGACAAAGTTAGTTTTTTCAAGTGATTCAATTTCTTAATCAGGAATTAATTTTGACATTAAAAAAATAGCGATTTAACAAGATAAATCATCATTGCGACTTTGTTTTTATTTGTAATTTTGTCGCCGATGACTGAAAACCTTAGCCCCAAGCCTTCACAATTTAAAATATACTTGATCTTTACAAAGTTTCGGCTTTCTTTTTTAGTTATTCTATCTGCGCTTTCAGGTTATTTATTTGCTGGAGGCACTGACCTTTTAGAAATTTTTTATTTGCTCTTGGGAGGAACATTGGTTACTGCAGCTTCAAATGGAGCAAATCAAATATGGGAGCGGGATTTGGATTCCTTAATGAAACGCACTGCAAATCGTCCTTTACCAAGAGGTTGGATGAGTTTAAAAGAAGCCTACCTCATTTGTATTTTTTCACTCATTATAGGCACAATTTTACTTTTATTAATTAACTGGCAAAGTGCTGCTTTGGGTTTTTTAGCTTTTATAACTTATGTTTTCATTTATACGCCGATGAAACGTGTAAGTCCTTGGGCAGTTTTAGTAGGCGCATTTCCAGGGGCTATTCCGCCATTTTTAGGAGCAATTGCCGCAACGGATCATTTTGGCTTTCTTCCAGGAATTCTATTTTTTGTTCAGTTTACTTGGCAATTTCCTCATTTTTGGGCAATAGCATGGGTTTTATACGATGATTACAAACTTGCAGGGTTTTCTTTGCTCCCTTCAAAGTCCGGAAGATCAAAAGCATCAGCTTTTCAAATAATGGCCTATTCTTTGGCTTTGATTCCATTTAGTTTAGTGCCGTGGCTTTTGGGCTGGACAGGGTCTTTGACACTTTATGTAGCAGCAGGATTGGGAATTCTTTTCTTTTTATATGCTTACAAATTATTTGTTAATTGTGAAACTGCAGATGCTCGTAAACTTATGTTCGCCTCATTTGTTTATCTTCCAATAATACAATTTGTTTATGTTTTTGATCGCGTAGAAACCATAATTCCTAAATAAAAGAAAATGAATTACGAAAAAGAAATGGATCCTCTTGTTAAGGAGAAAATGAAAAAGAACCTTGTTTATGTTAGTATTTTTAGTGTTGTAATGCTTTTTGCTGGATTTACTTCAGCTTATATTGTAACCATGGGAGATTCCTTTTGGTTGAAATATCCTTTACCAAGTGGTTTTTGGCTAAGCACTTTATGTATTGTACTTAGTAGTTTGAGTTTTATTCTAGCAATTTCTGCTGCACGAAAAGATAAGCAGGGAAGACTTAAAAGTTTAATGGCTACAACTCTTCTTCTAGGTTTGGGATTTATTTATTTTCAATTTCAAGGGTATAACCAATTAACCGATAGCGGAATTCATCCTGTAAATAATCATGTTATTGTAACTGATGGGAAATATGGCGAATATTTTGAAGTAAAATACAAAGGAGAATTTATTGCTGTTGACGGTAATAAATTTATGATTAATGGAAAAGAACTTTCAAATGAAATCATGGAAGAATATCAAGATTTCATGTCTCAATTTGAAAAAACAGACAGACAAAATCCATTAAAAATTAATAATTCAAATAACTTTCAATTATTTTTAGATAATAATCCTGTAATAATAAAAGATAAATTATTGTTTCGCAATGATAGTGTTTCTTTTGAATATTTAGATGAATTGCGCTTAAGTTATTTAGCTCAAAACGTGCAAGATAAAAGAGGTGATTTTTTTGTCAGAGGAGAATTTGGAAAAGATTTTAAGTTGTATTTCAAAGGAAAAGAATTGCAATATGAGAATCGCACTTTAAAATACAAAGGGAAAATTCTTAAGCCTAATCTTCAAATTAAAGCAGCAGAAACTGCAGATGCAGCATCCTCTTTTTTATTTCTAATAAGTTTCTTGCATTTACTACATGTTTTAGTTGCACTGATCTACCTTGTAAAGGTCTCAATTCACTCATTTTCAGGGAGATTCACCTCAGAGAATAATCTTTCATTAAGACTCGCTGCAATTTTTTGGCATTTTCTCGGTATTTTATGGATATATTTGCTACTGTTTTTAGTTTTTATTCATTAATTTCGCCAAAAAAAAGTAATGGCAGAACATTCACCTAAGCTTGATTCAAAAACTCTTTGGGGAGGTAAAGAATCACCATTTCAAACCAGTTATGGCAAATTAATGATGTGGTTTTTTCTTGTTTCAGATGCCTTAACTTTTAGTGGGCTTCTTATTGCTTATGGTTTTTCACGGCATGATGCGCAAGATGCTTGGCCAATTGGAGAAGAAACATTTAACTCAATGCCTTTCCTTGGTCATGGCTACCCGCTACTTTATGTTGCCCTGATGACATTTATTTTAATTGTATCTTCTGTAACAATGGTTTTGGCCGTTGAAGCTGGACATCGTATGAATCAAAAAGGTGTTGTTAAATGGTTAATTGCAACAATTATTGGGGGGGCTTTTTTCGTGGGTTCACAAGCATGGGAATGGAGCCATTTTATTCACGGTTCTGAATTTGGTAAAATTGAATTAACAGATGGTTCTCAAGCTATTGTTAAAGGTCATTTTGGAGAAATTGACAATTTTACAGTCGTAGAAGCAGGGAGACATCACAAAAAAGGTGCTGTGATTAAAGATGATTTATTACATGAATTTCAGCATGCAGCAGTAAATGGCAAAATCAATGATGATGGCATGATTCGTTTGCACGATGGTTCTCTCGCAAAAATAAACAAGGCAAAAGATCACGAAATGAAATTAATCATCAAACGTGATGGCTCAAAAAATAAAGTAGGTGACACTCCAATTTTAGGGAAGGCAGCAGAGAAAATATATTATGATGCAGTTTATGCAGGAGAAAAAAATCGTGTCATTTACGGCGCTAATCTTGAGCAAAATGAATATGGACCTCAACAATACGGACAATTCTTTTTCTTTATTACAGGATTCCATGGCTTCCACGTTTTTTCTGGTGTAATCATTAATATAATTATTTTACTAGGTGTAATTTCAGGTACATACCAAAAGAGAGGTCATTATGAAATGGTTGAAAAAACTGGATTGTATTGGCACTTCGTAGATTTAGTTTGGGTATTTGTATTTACCTTCTTTTACTTGGTTTAATTTTAAACACATACACTCATGGAAAGAGATGATTTAATTGAATATTCTTTACACGCACATCATTCTGAAGAAAAAGGAAAGGAAATCCGTAAAAAGATATGGATGGTTACTTTACTTTTGACAATTATTACTGTTGTAGAGGTTTTTACAGGTGCGTTTATTAAGCAAAGTTCGTGGGTTTGGCCCTTTGTAAAATGGGGTTTTATAATCTTAACTGTATTTAAAGCTAGCTATATTGTCTTGGTATTTATGCATTTAGGAGATGAGAAAAAGTCCCTGAAATACATGATTTTGATCCCGTATTTTTTGTTTATCCTCTACTTAATATTTATTGCCCTTTGGGAAGCCTTGGCAGTTGGAGATGCTTGGTCAACTTACGGAGGAGCATAATATATAATGGGAATCAGCGAAAAAATTTCAAATAAAAAAAAATCACTTTTTGCTTTTCTTATTCTTTTTGGGCCTGCTTTATTCTTAATTTTTATAGCAACAAGAGGCTGTCAACATAAGTTTAAAGTTCTGAAAGACTTTGGGGCAGTAGAGAATATTTCCTTTATAAATCATTCAGGAAAAAAGAAAGAAGCCTTAAAATTTAGTGATTTTAACGGAGACATTCTTTTGGTTACAACTATCCAAACAACTTGCCCTAAAAATTGCGCTA
>JBILAB010000013.1:0-21281 GCA_044354455.1 Crocinitomicaceae bacterium
CAACTTATACCTTTACTCCAACGACTGGTATTTGTGCAACAACGCAGACAATGAGTATTGCGATTACCCAATCCATCCTTCCAAATTTTATGCAAGTTGGTCCATTCTGTTCAGGAGCTACGATATCGCCACTACCAACAAGTTCAACAAATGGAATTACAGGAACATGGTCGCCTGCAATAAATAACGCAGAAACAACAACGTATACTTTTTCACCAACTTTAATTACAGGAGAATGCGCTTCAACGCAAACTATGAGTATAATAATTTCGCCAATCATAACTAGCACTAGGTCTGAAGTAGTATGTGTATCAGAACTACCATTCCTTTGGAACGGAATCTCTTACAATGGGGCAGGAATATATTCTTATTATACTGTGACAGCAGGAGGGTGTGATTCTACTGCGATTTTAAACCTATCAATCAGCCCAACTCCTTTAACTTCTTTTATACCTTCTATAAGCTTATTTACAGAATCTCCTCAATTAGTAGCTTTTACGAATACTAGCGTGGGTGCTGCGACTTATAGTTGGGATTTTGGAGACGGAGCATTCTCTTCAGAGGATAATCCCGAATATCTTTTCGCTAATAATTCAAATGGTCAGACAATCTCACTTTTAGCAGTATCAAGTGAAGGCTGTATTGGGACTTATCAAGTATCGATTGAATTTGAGGAAGGATTAATTTTTTATATTCCTAATACATTTACTCCAGACCAAGATGAGCATAATCAAACTTTTAGACCAATTTTCACTTCGGGGTTTGATCCAAATAATTATGAAATGCTGATATATAATCGTTGGGGAGAAATTATATTTGAAACACATGATGTTACTTATGGGTGGGATGGAACATATTCTTTTACAAATTCTACTTGTCAAGTTGGGGTTTATTCATACAAGATCACATTTAAAAACCTAATTTTAAACGAACGAAAAGTAGTTTGCGGTAATATTATCCTACTAAAATAAAAAATCAAAAGGCTGAATTTTTCAATTTTTAAAGAGATTAATTCTTCTTAAAATAATAGTGAATTAATTATCAAATAATATAATTCCATTTTCATTTTTTTATTTATCCCAAATTCATTAGATTTTTTTTTAAATTTATAAGAACTATATTTAAACAACCTTTTGACTATTAAATCGTTTGATCTATTATGAAATCCATCATTCTAAATATTAGCTTTGGTTTTTTAATCTCTATTTTAGGATTGAACAACATTTTTGCTCAACAGAATGTAGGAATATCTGAAACCCCAATTATCCCAGATGTTACTAGTATCCTAGAAATTTATTCCACTTCAAAGGGAATATTAATACCTCGGCTAACCTCAATTCAAAGAAATTCTATCGTATCACCAGCTAATGGATTGTTGGTTTTTGATACTGAAGAGGATTGTTTTATGTTTTATTCTTCATTTTCATCAGCATGGCAATCACTATGTAATAGCGCTACTACTGCAAACAGTTATTTGATTTCTTCTAATACTCTCTCATCTGGGACTTTATGTCCAAACGGAGGGCTACAATTTTCATTTGGATTTGATTTAAACAACAACAATTCTTTAGATGTAAGTGAAATTGATCCTGCCATGAATGCATTTGTTTGCAATGGCTTTCAAGGTTCTACAGGTTTAACTGGAGCAATTGGAGCCACAGGTTCACAAGGACCAATAGGATTAACTGGACCAGCAGGTGCTACGGGACCAACAGGTTTAACAGGTTCGCAAGGTCCAACAGGATTAACAGGTCCAACAGGAGCTACTGGTTTAACAGGCCCTGCAGGTGCACAAGGAATTCAAGGTTTAACGGGACCCGCTGGTGCTACCGGACCAACAGGATTAACAGGACCAGCAGGTGCTACTGGACCAACAGGATTGACAGGACCAACAGGTGCGACGGGACCAACAGGATTAACAGGATTGACAGGCGCAACCGGCGCTCAAGGACCAATCGGATTAACTGGAGCAACAGGACCTCAAGGTATTCAAGGTTTAACAGGAGCAAACGGAGCTCAAGGACCAACAGGTTTAACAGGTTCGCAAGGTCCAACAGGATTAACAGGTCCAACAGGAGCTACTGGTTTAACAGGCCCCGCTGGTGAACAAGGAATTCAAGGTTTAACGGGTCCCGCTGGTGCTACTGGTCCAATAGGATTAACTGGACCAGCAGGTGCTACGGGACCAACAGGATTAACTGGACCAGCAGGTGCTATGGGACCAACAGGATTAACTGGACCAGCAGGTGCTACGGGACCAACAGGACCAACAGGACCAACAGGATTAACAGGCGCAACCGGCGCTCAAGGACCAATCGGATTAACTGGAGCAACAGGACCTCAAGGTATTCAAGGTTTAACAGGCGCAACCGGAGCTCAAGGACCAATCGGATTAACTGGTGCAACAGGACCAATAGGTTTAACAGGTTCGCAAGGTCCAACAGGATTAACAGGTCCAACAGGAGCTACTGGTTTAACAGGCCCCGCAGGTGCACAAGGAATTCAAGGTTTAACGGGTCCCGCTGGTGCTACTGGTCCAATAGGATTAACTGGTCCAGCAGGTGCTACTGGACCAACAGGATTAACAGGACCAACAGGATTGACAGGACCAACAGGACCTCAAGGTATTCAAGGTTTAACAGGCGCAACCGGCGCTCAAGGACTAATCGGATTAACTGGAGCAACAGGACCTCAAGGTATTCAAGGTTTAACAGGCGCAACCGGAGCTCAAGGCCCAATCGGATTAACTGGTGCAACTGGTTTGACGGGTGCAACAGGAGCTCAAGGAGCTCAAGGAATTCAAGGTTTAACAGGAGCAATTGGGCCAATCGGGTTAACTGGAGCAACCGGAGCAATTGGGCCAATCGGGTTAACTGGAGCAACAGGACCTCAAGGTTTAACAGGTACAACCGGAGTTCAAGGATTGATAGGATTAACTGGCGCAACCGGAGCTCAAGGCCCAATCGGATTAACTGGTGCAACTGGTTTGACGGGTGCAACTGGTTTGACGGGTGCAACTGGTTTGACGGGTGCAACAGGAGCTCAAGGAATTCAAGGTTTAACGGGAGCAATTGGGCCAACAGGATTAACTGGACCAACAGGATTAACTGGACCAGCAGGTGCTACGGGACCAACAGGATTAACTGGAGCAACAGGACCTCAAGGTATTCAAGGTTTAACAGGCGCAACCGGAGCTCAAGGACCAATCGGATTAACTGGAGCAACAGGACCTCAAGGTATTCAAGGATTAACAGGAGCAACCGGAACTCAAGGACCGATAGGATTAACAGGTGCAACAGGTTTGACGGGGGCAATCGGAGCTCAAGGACCAATCGGATTAACAGGTGCCACAGGTTCACAAGGACTAATCGGGTTAACTGGCGCAACCGGAGCTACGGGATTAACAGGTGCTCAAGGGCCAGCAGGAGCAACCGGAGCTCAAGGACCAATCGGATTAACTGGTGCAACTGGACCTCAAGGACCAGCCGGTCCAACCGGAGCTACGGGATTAACGGGTGCAGCAGGAACTAACGGAACAAATGGAGCAACAGGATTAACTGGCCCAGCTGGAACAAACGGAGCAGTTGGCGCAACTGGACCACAAGGTATTCAAGGATTAACAGGCGCAACCGGAGCTCAAGGACCAATCGGATTAACTGGAGCAACAGGACCTCAAGGTATTCAAGGATTAACAGGAGCAACCGGAACTCAAGGACCGATAGGATTAACAGGTGCAACAGGTTTGACGGGGGCAATCGGAGCTCAAGGACCAATCGGATTAACAGGTGCCACAGGTTCACAAGGACTAATCGGGTTAACTGGCGCAACCGGAGCTACGGGATTAACAGGTGCTCAAGGGCCAGCAGGAGCAACCGGAGCTCAAGGACCAATCGGATTAACTGGTGCAACTGGACCTCAAGGACCAGCCGGTCCAACCGGAGCTACGGGATTAACGGGTACCACAGGTTCACAAGGACCAATCGGATTAACTGGTCCAGAAGGAACAACAGGGCAAAATTCAACTACTTACTTTAACACAGGAGCTATAACTATTAATAATTCAAGTAATTCTTATTATGCGACCGGTTTTCCTTTGACCATAACTGTACCAGCTAATTGCAAAACGTTAATTTCCGCAGATATTGGCATTCTATTCACCTCTAATAATAATACTACAGTAGCTGATGTATTTTTAATTGTTGATGGCGCAACTATTGCTAATGGAGCATATTACAGAGCTGCAGGAAGTAGTGCATTTGGGGGTGGAAACCTAGATGCTTGGGAGAAAGTGAATTTTACTCAAGCACTTAATTTGTCTGCGGGAACTCATACAATTGGAATAGCAGGATATCTAGCAGCAGGACCGGCTTTTACTTTTGGAGGTGATAATACTTCAGTTCTTCAGGGTGAGTTAACAGTAACTTTCATTAAATATTAATTTACTTTTCAGAAATGTTATGAAAGAGTTATTCGTTTTTATTTCTTTGGGTTATTTTTCAACTTGCTTGTCTCAAAAGGAATTAAGCCAAATTAGTTTGCCTATTTCTGAGATTTCTAGAATATCAATAAATGTTCAAGAGGCTCACGACTCAATGATTTTGAAGGAGACACCATTCGTATTGGAAAAAAATCAAGCACTAAATGTAATACAAGCTGACCAATCCATGCTCTTGTCAGATACTCCTGCTCATTTGAAAAAATACAATTCTTTATCTGTCGCTCCTGCAAATGGATCAATGATACTCATAGAAACACCTATTTTTTTAAAAAAAGAATAAAGTAAGTTATCACAAGCAAATAAAAGATGATAAGCCCTATACATATAAGAACAAGAAATTTAATCTTAAATGGGTTTGCCTTTTTCTGCTTTTTCTATTTCAATAATTTATCCGCCCAAGTCTTACAAAATTACGGCTCGGTTATTTCTGCCAAATCTGGATCTGTTATTACTGTAAACGGAAGTGTACTAAATGAAGCGGGCACAATTGATATTAACCAAAATACAGGAACGCCAGCCACAATGTATGTTTCACAGGATGTCACCAATAACTCAACGATTTTTGCAGATGGCCACATTCATCTCTCCGGAAATTGGTATGACAATGGAAGTTTCTCATCATCACTCGGAACCGTTTTTATGGATGGAGCAACACAGGTTTTAGGAGGAACGTCTGCTACAATTTTTCATAATTTGACGCTTAACGGTTCTGGTTTTAAAATGCAACAAGTCGACAAATATGCTACCGGCATTTTAAGTCTAAATCACTTGGAACTTAAAACGGAAACCTTTGCTTTCTCTATGGAGAATACTTCCTTAAATGCGATAACCCGAACCACTGGGTTTGTATCAAGCTTGAATGGCGGGTTTTTAGGAAGGCGGACAAATTCAAATGGACCCTATCTTTTCCCCGTTGGATCAAGCGTAGGAGTAATACGTTATCGTCCTGTAGAATTAGGGCCAACCAACGCTGCTTCAAATCAATATACAGTTAGGCTTGCTAATACAGATGCAACACTTGAAGGCTATGATTTGTCAATGCATGAGATTGATATTTGCGAAGCTAATACACTCTTTTACCATCAAATTACTCGAACTGCCGGAATAGCAGCTGCTGATGTGGTAATCAACTATGATCCTGTGTCCGATGGTTCTTGGTCTTCATTATCAAGATGGAACTTGAGTAGTCCGCTTTGGGAAAAAATCACCGGTAGTTTTACAAGTTCAGGAATGCCCTTTTTTAAAGCTCAAAAAACAAATTGGAGTAACTTTTCAGATATTCCTTATGTACTAACAAATCAAATTGTTGCACCGATATTTTCTCAAGTTCCTCCTGTTTGTTTCGGAGATGTAATCCCCCCCCTACCAACTACTTCTTTAAATGGAATTACAGGAACTTGGAGCCCTGCAATAAACAATACTGATACAACAACCTACACCTTTACTCCAGGAATTGGGCAATGTGGTTATACTACAACAATGACGATTATCGTAAATCCTCAACCGATAGTAACTATTACAGATACGTCAATTTGCACTGGCGGCACAGCAATACTAATTGCTACTGCAAGTCCAGCAGGTGGGGATTTCTTTTGGTCGAATGCCAACCCGACATCTTCAATCACTGTTTCCCCAACAATAGATACAACATACTACTCTGTATCTTACACCTCTTTAAACAATTGTTTTGCCACAGCTACGCGACTTCTAGCAGTTAACCCAATTCCAACAGCAACAGCAACAAGCGCTCTTATTTGTGATGGTGAAATTGCAACAATAGTAGCTACTGGATTGCCTACAGGTGGAACATATTTATGGTCTCCCTCAGGACAAGCAACTGCGAGTATAAATGTTTCACCAAGTTCAACAGCAAATTATTCTGTTGTATATTCTAGATTAGGCTGTGAAAGTCCGGCTGTTAATACCGTTGTCACAGTAAATCCAGTTCCAATTCTTAACTTGGCAACAGAAGTTATTTGTATTGGAGAAGACATTACAATGACTGCACAAACAACTATTGCAGGAGGAGTTTATGATTGGGGTAATGGATCTAGCAATGCAACACAAACATTTAGCCCACAAAGCGACACTACTCTTACGCTATCATACAGTATAAATGGTTGTACAAGCCCAATAGAAACTGCGACAATAACAGTAA
The DNA here is from genome assembly GCA_044354455.1 of Crocinitomicaceae bacterium. GTDB lineage: Bacteria > Bacteroidota > Bacteroidia > Flavobacteriales_D > Crocinitomicaceae > UBA952. The sequence goes on from JBILAB010000013.1 coordinate 6,657, forward strand.
ATCCATTGCCAATTTCAACATTCTCAGGTTCTCCGTTAACAGGGTGTATTCCTTTGGAAGTAACCTTACTTGCTGATGATAATTCAAATACATCGTATTCTTGGTCAGCAAGTAATGGATTAACAGGAACTGGAGCACAAAGTAGCCTTACGTTCACAAGTGGTGGTATTTATGATATTACGCTGACTACAGGGTTAAATGGTTGTTTCACAACTACAATAATGAATGATGCGGTTGTGGTAGAAACCCCACCAATAGCCTCTTTTTTCCCTTTTCCTTTTTCCTTTTCTGAACCAACTCAGTTAGTAGATTTTACAAATACTAGTATAGGAGCAAACAGTTATAGTTGGGATTTTGGAAATGGAGCATCTTCAACTGAGACAAATCCAAATCATGTTTTTACGGATAATACAAATGGTCATACAATTACACTTGTTGCAGCATCAACTATGGGATGCACTAGCACCTATCAAATATCGATTGAATTTGAGGAAGGATTAATTTTTTATATTCCAAATACATTTACCCCTGATGGAGATGGGCACAATCAAACTTTTAAGCCAGTTTTTACTTCTGGATTTGATCCTTATAATTATGAAATGCTGATATATAATCGTTGGGGAGAAATTATATTTGAAACACACGATGTTACCTATGGGTGGGATGGAACTTATGCTCTAGCAAATTATACTTGTCAAGATGGGGTTTATTTGTATAAGATTATTTTTAAAAACCCCCTTTCAGACGAACGAAAAGTAGTTTGTGGCAGTGTTAACCTACTAAAATAATTTTCGTAAGTCAAAACTCATAAGAAAAAATAGTAAAGTCTTTAGTTGGATTTATTTAATCTATAAAGTAAACTAAAATCCATATTTTATCGTTTTTAGGAAATTACTATCTTGATTATTAGTAATTCTATAAAAACATGAATAAAAGAAAATCCTAACATTAACGAATGCCCTCATCCTTTTTATTAAATTTATTATTAATGATTTTTCTCAATTTATTGATTAAACCATTAGCAATATTTGGAATAGATGCATCCGTGCAAAATGAAGTAGGATTCGTTCAATATGGAACCTACTTTTCCTTGCTTAACCTTTCCTTAATTCTAAATATCTTGCTTGATTTAGGGCTCAATAATTACACGACAAAACAAATAGCACAAAATCCTGAGCTTGCAAAAAGATATTTCGGTAAAGTATTTTCTTTCCGACTAATCCTTTTCATTGTTTATTACCTTATTCTTTTACTAATCGGAATACTAATTGGTTATTCGTATCACCAAATGTATCTACTTTTCTTATTGGGAATAAATCAGTTTTTCATTATTTCTATTGCTTATTGTCGTAGTCATTTTGGAGGTTTCCACTTCTTTAAATTGGATGCGATCATTTCAGTGATGGATCGTTTTTTATTGATCTTGTTAGCGGGGACAATTCTTTTATTTCCAAAAGCAACATTTGTTATGACAATAGAATTATTTGTTTGGATACAACTGATTTGCTATGCTAGTACTTTAGTTATTGCACTTTTACTCTTACTAAAGCACATTGAAAAACCCTACTTTGAATGGAATATTAAGTTTAGTCTTTCCCTACTAAGAAAAAGCTATCCCTACGCATTATTAATTATCTTGATGGTAATCTATACAAGAATTGACGGCGTTATGCTTGAACGAATAAATGGGCCATACCAAGCTGGGATATACGCCCAAGGATTTCGCTTACTTGATGCTTTGTATATGTTTGGAATGATCTTCGCCGGATTATTGTATCCTATGTTTTCAAAAAACTTGAAGAAATCGAAAGAATCAGTTAATGATTTACTAACTACTTCAGCGAATTTATTAATGGGAGGAGCAATCGTAATTGTATTTGTAACTATTTACAATAGTTCTTATCTCTTATCGCTAATTTATACAGATTATCTTGTTGCAATTCCTGCATTTAATTGGTTAATGCTTAGTTTTCTTGCTATTTGCATGAATTTCATTTTTGGTACTTTATTAACGGCTAATGGAAGTCTAAAAGTGTTGAATTATAGCTCATTTGTTGGGATTATTATAAATGTTGCATTAAATCTTTACCTTATTCCGACAAGAGGAGCAGAAGGCGCTGCATTTGCAACATTTATTACTCAAAGTTTTACAGCACTTATTCAATTTGGGTATTGCATTAAATTATTTTCTATTAAAATAAATAAGCAACGTGTACTCTATTATCTTTTCTTAATTGGAGGCTTATATGTTTTTTCAGCTAGTTTTTTTAATAGCGGTTATTTTCTTTTTAAACAACTAACTCTTGGAATAGCGCTTCTTCTTCTATTGTCATTTTTTCGAGTAAATGACTTAAAACAACTTGTGAAAAGCCAAGATTAATAAAATAAATCCCAAAAAAAGTAGTTTATAAAATAGCTTAATTAAAAGTTATAACTTCGCGCAGATTACATAAAACATGGAAAATCTAAATTTAAACAAAGAAAGAAATAACCTAATTCAATTTATCTGGGCGCAGAGAAAGTCGTTACTTATAATAACAGGCATTGTATTTGTTATTTCAACTATCGTCTCGCTGTTAATTACACCACTTTTTCTTTCTACTGCTATTGTTTTCCCAGCTGCTTCTAGCAACGTGTCATTTTCTGACCAGAGAAATGTAAAAGCCGCAGCCATGGATTTTGGGGAGGAAGAGCAGGCTGAACAACTCGTTCAAATACTTCAATCCTCTCGAATACGAGACAAAGTTGTATCAAAATTCAATTTGTTAGAGCATTATGAAATTGCGGAAAATGATAAAAACAAATATTATAAATTGAATAATGAATACATTAGTCATTTTGATTTCACACGAACACGCTATGGTTCAATTCAAATAGATGTTTTAGACAAAGATCCTGAACTAGCGGCAAAAATGGCTAATTCAATTGTAGATTTAATCGATACGGTTAAAAATGATATGATAAGAGAACGAACAAAGCCGGCATTTGAAATCAATAAAAGAAAAATGGGGCAAATGCTTCATGACCGTGATTCAGTTTTGAATTTATTGGATAGTCTTTCTGCCCTTGGTGTAGTATCAATGGATATACGTTCAAATTTATTTCAAGCATTAGTGGATTCTAAAAACACTACAGAAAAAGCCGATATTCAAGCAAAATTAAAAGTGAATGCGTTATTTGGTGCTCAGTACGATGCCTTAGAACATATGCGAAATGAAATGATCATCAAAATTGAAGAATTTAGAGTTTCATACGAACAAGCAGAATCAGATGCAAATGCAAATTTCAATCATAAATTTGTAGTTGAAAAAGCAGTTCAAGCAGACAAGAAGGAAAAGCCAAAAAGAATGATTATTGTCCTAGTAGCTAGTCTCGGTGGATTTATCTTTGGTATTTTATTCCTTTTAATCCGCCAACGTATTCAAGAACTTAAATTGCAGGCTTAGTGCTGATGCTTAAGAAAACTGCATTACTAGTTACATTAGCACTTTTACTAGCTATTCTGTTTTCCTATTTTATATGGAATGATCTTGCAGAACTAAGCTTATTTCCAATAGCTTTATTACTGATATATTTTGCTATTTTTCAAACAGAAAAACTATTTCTTTCGCTTGCTTTCTTTACACCATTTTCTATAAATATCGAGGAGTTTACAAAAAGCTTCGGACTCTTTATTCCTAGTGAGCCACTCCTTTTTGGACTAATGTTAATTTTATTATTCTTTCAATTTAAAACACCATTTGTAGATAAACAGATATGGAAACATCCGATAATAATTTCCGTGATGGTTTTTATTAGCTGGATGTTTGTAACTGCAATAACAAGTTCTCATGTTCTTGTTTCGTTTAAATTTATTCTTTCAAAGTTGTGGTTTATTATTCCCCTTCTATTTTTTGGCACACATTTTTTTAAAAAAGAAGCAAATAGAAACTGGTTTATACGGCTATTTATTATTGCAACGAGTTGTACGATTATTTACACATTGATTCACCATTCAACCTATGATTTTGGAGAAAAAGCAGGCCACTGGGTAATGTCACCTTTTTTTAAGGATCACACTATTTATGGTGCAATAATAGCAATGATTATCCCTTTACTTTTAGCCTGGTATTTTTCCCAGAAACATGCGCCCTTAATTCAGATTTCATTAATTGGAATGATTATTATTGTGTTTGTGGGCTTATACTTTTCCTATACACGAGCAGCATGGTTAAGTATAGCGATTGCTATAATTGTAGGACTTATAATACATTTCAAAGTAAATTATAAAATATTATTATCAATAGCTGCCATTGCTTTTATTATTCTTTTTTTTAAATGGGATGCGATTCAAATGGAACTTGCGAGAAACACGCATGAACATACAACAGAAGCATTTGATGAAAGAATTCAAAGTGCAGCAAATGTCACTACAGATGCCTCCAATCTTGAGCGAATTAATAGGTGGAATTGTGCCTTGTCTATGTTTCATCAACGCCCTGTTTTTGGCTATGGTCCTGGAACATATGCTTTCGAATATGCACCATTTCAAGAGGCGAAAAATCTAACAATTATATCCACAAATTTTGGAGATCTGGGAAATGCACACAGTGAATATTTAGGTGCTTTAGCAGAAATGGGCTTGATTGGTTTATTACTATTTATAGCCATGGTTGCCGCTATTTTTTACTCTGCGATTCAACTTTATTACAATTGGCCAGCTGAGGATCACAAGACAAAAATTATAATTTTTGGAATGATTTTATCACTCATAACCTATTTCTCTCATGCGTTTTTAAATAATTTTTTAGATACAGATAAGGCTGCCGTTCCGATATGGGCAATGTGCTCTATTATTATTGTATTGGATTTAGAAAGAAGAAAAAGAATGCAATAATTACTTTGAAATCCAAAGAGAAGGATTCAAGCTTTGCGTTACTCCATTAACAACTTGATGAATTTCAAAATGACAAATAGAAATGTTCCCCTCTTGAATTAAAGAACCAATATTTTGTTTTGTAGCAACTTTTGCACCAATTTTAACATACGTGTCTTTGATATTACTATATACAGAGCGATAGTTACCGTGTTTCACTATAATTACTTTCCCAGCTCCTTGAATTGAAAAAATACTTGATACTTCACCTCCGAATACTGCTCTGACATTACTACCAATAGAGCATGTAATATCAATTCCATTATTGTTAGTTACAACTCCATTTAAGGTGGGATGTAAATTTCTACCATATCGCTCAGTTATGGTCCCTTTAGTAACTGGCGAAGGTAAACGACCTTTATTCATCTGAAAATTTTTATCTAAAGCAATCGATTCTTGTGGTTCAACATAGTTTGTAAAAACTATATTTTCATTGTTTTCTTTTTCCTCATCTTCTACTTTTTCTTTTTGCTTACCACCTGATATATCAGTTGCTTTTTCTTTTGCTAACTTCTCTGCTTTTTCTTTAGCTGCTTTTTCTTTTTTTGTTTTTTCCTTTTTGGCAACTTCTTCTTGTTTCTTTTGTTCAGCTAAAATCTCCCTCTTTATTGCTTCTGCAATCCGCTGTTTTAAATTTTGTTTTTTATTTTCATCAGTTTGTAATTGATTATATAAATTCTTTTCTTCTTGTTTATATTTATTAAATGATAATTGTTTAATGCCCTTATCTATTTCAATAAGTTTCTTTTCTGTCTTTTTTTCTTCAATAATATTTATTTTATCTTGTTTATCACGATTAATAGTTTTGAGATCACTATAAATTACTTTTTGGTTTTGACGAATAATTGCAAGTTGTTTTTTTTGTACTTCGCCTATTTTTTTTAAGTAATTATTTCGCTTTACAGCTTCATTGTAATTTTGTGAGGACAATATAAACATTATATTAGAATAATTTCCACGGTGTTTAAAAGTGTAAATCATCATTGATCGGTATTGTTTTTTTAAGTGGACTACTTGCTTTTTGAGGCGATTAACTTTTTGTCTTTTTTCAGTTATTTCTATTTCAGCCATCCTTACCTGATTATCAAAAATTCTAACAAGTTCCTCTCTATTTTTAATTTGATGGTCAATTAAGCGCAAAGCATTTAGGGAATTTTGTTGATTACTCTTCACTTTTTTTAACAAAAGCTTTGTGTTTAATATTTTATTTTCAAGTTTCTGTTGCTCCTTTTTTAAGGATTTACTATTTGTTTGACTGAAAACAAAGTAAAATATGAAAACAAAAAAAATACTACTTACATACTTCATATTTCTCAGGTATAATGAATGTGATTTCAATTTTTTTAGTTACTTCTAGGTTGTCATATTCTAGATTAATTTCTAAATTATAGCTAGGTTTAGAAAGTAAAATTATGGCCTTATCTGGTAGATTAAACTCTGATACAACCTGTCTTGAGACATATTGAATTTGAATCTCTGTAGAGTCAGATGCGCTGAATATTCTTGTTTGAGCTATGTCTTTTAAATTAGATGTTAAAATATAGTTTACCATTAATTTACTTTTTAGAAGAGAATCCTCGGTGAGATATGAATAACTCTCATTTCTTGAATTTGTTACTGCAACTTCATAAGCATCTTTATCGACAAAATATTTTTGATTAAATCCGTCTGTAAGCGGTCTCCCTAGTAGAATGTTTTCTAAATTTAGATAATCAATTTCTACATTTAATAAGTCACTAAAATAATCCCATGAATTTTTAATAACACATTTTCCTGGAATATTTAATATTTTTACTGAATCGATTGTTATTAATGCATTAGCAATTGGGAACCCTACTTTTGTTACAATTGCGTTAACTGCACTATCACTTACAATTTTTAAGGATGTTTTAAAACTTAAATCAGTTGTATTATCTTTAAAATCTATTTTAAGTTTAGCGTAAAAATACCTTGGCTTTAATGCTGAAAGACTATCTAATGTATTTGCTAATAATCGATCTTTTATTTTATATTCGATAACTGGGGGCATAAGAACTTCCAAATTTTTCTTAGCGCACGAGCTAACTAAAAATAAAAGAAAAAGATAAATAATTAACTTAGGGAAGTGACTCATAATATATTTTCGTATTTATTTTTTGATCTAAATATTTATTTTTTGAACCAATTACTTTTGCTTTGGCCCAAAATTCAGTTGCTTTGGAAATCTCACCAAGAAAATAATAGTTGTCCCCTATATAATCTAGAAGTACTGCGTCATTTTCTTCCTCTTTCAACGCACGTAAAAAAAACAGTAAAGCATCTGAGTATTTTTTTTCGTAAAACAAGACTCGGCCTTTAGAATTTAGAGATTTTACGTCAAGATCATCTAAAAGAATTAAATCATCAAGTAACTTATTCGCTTTTGCAAAATTTATTTTATTTCGAGCTAATTGTAGTGCGAATGCTTGAATCATCAAATTATTTTTTGGTGCTAATTGAATAGACCTCTCAAATTTTTGACATCCAAGCTCATACTGCTTTATCCCAAAATAAGCGATACCTAATTGGCTATAAATCTCAGATTCTAAACTAATATCATTGACGAGTATATCTAAGCCTGCAGTTAAGCGTTCTAAAGCTTTTTCAAACAATGAAAGTTTATTTGCTGCAACGCCACATAAAAAATAGACCATGGGTTGGATAGGGAAATAAGTGAGCGATTTTTCACTGTCGATAGCTAAAGAATCCCATTGCTCATTTTCATATTCTAAGCTTATTATTTGAGACCAAATTTGGTATAAATTAGGATCGCAAGCAACAGCATTTTTATAAGATTCAATTGCAATAAGTGGTTGAATAAGTTTAAAATAATGATCGCCTTTTATAGCATGCGCTTTTGCTTCTTTTGGATACGTATTTACCATAAAGTCAACTAATTCTGTAATTTCAGTTAACACTACATTTTTATTATTTTGCAAGCGCATTAAAATTTCCATTCGTTGATCAATGTTTAAGCCCTCTGCTTTTATGGCTTTTTTTAAATTAGCAAGTCCTTGTATAATTTCCCCATTTTCAAATTGCATTTCACCAAGTAACATATAGGCAAATCCATTAAAGGGATCAACAGATATAAGTTCATTAAGAACTAAAACTACATCAGAATAATTTCCACGTGCTAAGTAATAATCTACAAGCGTTCCTAAAATAGCAGGATCTCCGGGAAATTGTTTGTTAGCCGATAAAAGAAGAGAAAGAGCTGTTTTATCGTCTTTTATCATTTCAAAAAGTGCAGCTTTTTCGAGTAAAATTTGCGGGTCAGGACCTATATTATATTCTAATTTATTCAATATGGCAATTCCATTCTTGATTTTTTTTGCCTTGACCCAATTATCTGCTGCTTGTTCGTAAAATTCAAAATTTTGGATGTCTTTTTTTATTAAATCTTCAAATAAAAGAGCTGCTTGCTTATAGCCCCCTGTTTTGCTATAAATATTCGCTAGTTCAATTTTGTAATGCATATTAGATGGATCTATTTTTAATGCCTCTTTTGTATGTATCAAAGCTAGTTGCAATTGATCTTTCCCAGCGTAAATTTGTGATAAAGCATAATGCACCGCATCGTCAATTGGATCTTCATTTAGACAAGTGGTAAATTTTGATATTGCTTGTGCTAATTCCCCATTCAATTTATGTCTTACTCCTGCATGAAAATTTGAAATATAAGAAGCAGAATGTGCGACTTGTAAAACTACTTTATCTGTTTCGCAGAGGAAAAAAAAAAGAAATAAAAAAAGTGTTTGGTAGAATTTATTCATTAACTATCGAAAAATCCCCAAGACTGAGGTCGTTTACTTTCCCATTATAACTAACATGAGAGCCGATCATGGAATTAAAAATTACCGCATTTGTAATACTGGTATTCTCTTGAATATTTGAGTTTTTTAGTATAGAACTATTGATTTTTGTATTTGCTCCTACAGAAACATGAGGTCCGATAATTGAATTCTCAATACAGGCATTTTCTCCAATAAAACAGGGTGGAATAATCTGACTATTAGTAATTTTAGAAGAGGCATGAACAAGTGGTATATTTTTCTCGAAATCAAAATCTAGAACACGTTTGTTTGTATGCACTGTTACTTCTTTATTTCCACAATCCAGCCATTCTGTAACTTCTCCAGGTTTAAAAACGCAGCCAGAACTTGTCATTCTTCTTAAAGCATCAGGAAGTTGGTATTCTCCACTTTTCATGACCTTATTGTCAATCAAGTAATCCAATTCTTTTTTTAATCTAGCTCCATCCTTAAAATAATAAATGCCAATCATGGCTAAATCTGAAATAAATTCTTGAGGTTTTTCAATAAAATCAATTATTTCACCTGCAGCATTTAATTTGACAACACCAAATGAACTTGGGTCTTTAATTTGCTTAACCCATAAAATCCCTTCATCTGAAGGCGAAATCTTGAAATCTGCACGAAACAAGGTGTCTGCAAATGCAACGACAACAGGGCCAACTAGTTTTTCTGAAGCGCAGAGAACTGCATGTGCTGTTCCTAAAGGTTCTTTTTGGTAATAAATAGATCCATTTGCTCCTAATTGAGCTGCTACTTCAAGTAACTCTTTTTCTACTTGTTCTCCAAAATCGCCGATTACAAATGCAATTTCATCAATTTTAACTGCACAAACTGCCGCAATATCTTCAACTAATCGATGTACAATCGGCTTCCCACCTACAGGAACTAATGGTTTTGGTAAAGTCAAGGTATGTGGCCGCAATCGACTTCCTCTTCCTGCCATTGGTACAATTATATTCATTTTATTTATTTTAAACCAGTACTTCCAAATCCTCCAGCTCCGCGTTCTGAATCAGATAAAACGGCAACTTCTGTTAATGATACATGCTCAACTTTACAAAAAACTAGCTGCGCAATTCTTTCTCCATCTTCAATACTTACCGCAACGTTTGATAAATTCACTAAAATAACGCCGATTTCTCCTCGGTAGTCAGCATCAATTGTTCCAGGAGTATTTAATACACTTAATCCCTTCTTTAAAGCTAGGCCACTTCTCGGTCGGACTTGGCATTCCAAACCATTTTCCATTTCTAAATAGAGCCCTGTTTTTATCAAAACACGACCCAATGGTTCAATGTCAATAGTTGTCTCTATATCTGCACGAATATCCATGCCTGAGGCTCCTGAAGTTTCATACTTTGGGAGTGGATGCTTAGATTTATTCGTTATTTTAACAAACATATTTTATTTATAACTTCAAAAGTATAAAAAACTTAACCATGTGGCACTTATCTTATCTTGATTATTCAACAATGAATTGAATATAACTTTGCCACAGTTTTAGGAATAGAAAAATCTAAGTTTGTAAAGTATCACAAGTAAAGTAGATGAAATTCACGACATTTCATTAATTTTGTATTCCAATAAAGCTATTAAATGTTAGAAATTCAACGAATAAGGAACGAAAAAGAGTCAGTATTACAAGGGCTTAGAAAAAGAAACATCGACGCTTCAAAAACTATTGATAAAGTATTGCTTATTGACCAAGAATGGAGAAGTAACAAAACAGAATTAGATAAGCTGTCATCAGAATTAAATCTCTTAGCTCGAACTATTGGTGAATTCTTTAAGTCTGGGAAACAAGCTGAAGCCAATGAATTGAAAGAACAAACTACTGCCCTAAAAGTTAAAGAATCACTTCTTAAAGCAAAGGTAGATGAATTAGATGGGGAACTAACTAAATTACTCTATACGCTACCAAATGTACCAAATGAAGCCGTTAAACAAGGAAGAGAAGCTGCTGATAATGAAACAGTTTATGAATATGGCACAAAACCTGCTTTTTCTTTCTCACCTCTTGCTCATTGGGACCTTGCAAAAAAATATGATTTAATTGATTTTGAACTTGGCGTAAAAGTTACGGGAGCGGGATTTCCATTTTACCGAGGCAAAGGAGCAAAATTACAACGTGCTTTAATTGCATTTTTCTTGGATGAAGCAACAAAAGCTGGATACGAGGAATTTATGGCTCCACTTCTTGTAAATGAAGCAAGCGGAATAGGAACTGGGCAATTACCGGATAAAGAAGGGCAAATGTATTACATGCCGGAAGATGATTTGTATCTGATTCCAACCGCTGAGGTTCCTCTGACAAATATTTACCGCGATATTCTATTACCTACAAACGACTTTTCAATTAAAATGACTGGCTACACTCCTTGTTTCCGTCGCGAAGCAGGGTCCTATGGAAAAGATGTTCGGGGCTTAAATCGTTTGCATCAATTCGATAAAGTTGAGATTGTCCGTATTGAACACCCTTCAAATTCTGCTCAAGCATTAGAAGAAATGGTAGAGCATGTTAAAGGATTGTTAGAGAAATTAGGCTTGCAATACAGAATTTTGAGACTTTGTGGAGGTGATATGGGCTTTGCTTCAGCGATGACTTACGATTTTGAAGTTTACTCAGCAGCTCAAGAAAAATGGCTAGAAGTTAGCTCCGTTTCTCGCTTTGATACCTTCCAATCCAATCGTTTGAAACTGCGTTTTAAAGATGAAGATAAAAAATCGCAGTTGTGCCATACTTTAAATGGTTCTGCCTTGGCGCTGCCGAGAATTGTAGCAGCCATGTTAGAGAATCATCAAACAGCAGATGGGATTAAAATTCCAAAAGCTTTGCAAAGTTATACTGGCTTTGACCTTATCGCATAGTCCAAAATGAAACAATACGGACTTATTGGAAAATCGCTATCTCATTCATTTTCTCCGTTATTTTTTAAGCAATTCTTTGAAATAAATAAGATTTCAGCTGAATATAAGGCCTATGAAATCGAAACTATTGAAGAAGTAAAAGAGCTTTTATCACAAAAAAATGGGGGGTATAATGTTACCATTCCCTATAAAGAAAGTATTCTTCCTTTTTTAGATGAAATTGATCCAATAGCTAAAGTAATAGGAGCTGTAAATACCATTGTATTTAAAAATAATAAAAGTATTGGATACAATACAGATGCTTTTGGGTTCAAGCAAAGTATCAAGCCATTTTTAACCAATAAGCACGAATGTGCACTTATTTTTGGAACAGGGGGAGCAGCAAAAGCAGTTGCATTTGTTCTCAAAGAAATTGGTATTAAAGTTTTATATGTTTCTCGCCAAGCAAATGGTATCAAAAATCATTTTGCATATTCAGACGTAAATGAAAATATGCTTAGTGCTTGTAAATTACTTGTAAATTGTACTCCTCTTGGGATGTTCCCACAAACTAAAACAAGTGTTGACATTCCTTTTGATGCACTCGGAAAAGAGCATTTAGTGATTGATTTAATTTATAATCCTGAAAAAACTCTTTTCTTAGAACGTGCACAAAAACAACAAGCAACTATTTTAAATGGGGCTAGTATGCTAAAAGAACAAGCAATGGAAAGTTGGAGATTATGGAACAAATAAACAGCCACTATTTTTCAAATAAAATCTTACATTTGACTCATAATAAGGGTTCTTGTCTTCTAAACATAACAAAAAATCGAACTAATTCATCTGTTTTATTTTACTATTAAATAAAACTAAGTGATAAAATTTCAGTTTTTTCTCATTTGTTTGCGTTTTTTTTATTTTCTTTGATTTTTAATTCAAAGTTTCTAATAATTCAAAAATGAAAAAATCTTCACTCATCCTATTTATTTGTTTGTTTTTTCAACAATTAAATGCACAACAGGCATTCGAAAAAAGAAATAATTTTATTCAATTAGGATATGGTCCAGGCTTACTTTATGATCAAGTTTTGACAGCTTATGATAACAAGCGAGCATTCACATTTTCAGGAATTGGGCCAGCATATTTGGGTTATGAAAGAGCACTAAGCAAGCACTTTGGTTTGGGTCTTGCGGTATCATTTTCGCAATATGGAGCTGATTGGGATAGTACTGGGGTTTATACTAAATTACCTGTTACTACTCCGCCAACAACAGAAGGTATTGAAACAAACTATTCTATTGGTTATCAATCACTGTCTGTGATGCTTAGATTTGCATATCATATTGCTTTGTGTAATAATCAGTTAGATCCCTATTATGGTATTGGTTTAGGCTATACTTCTAATACTCTATCTTGGGACTCAAAACCAAGTAAAACTTATGAGAGTGATACCTCTTTTAATGAGATAAATAATCCTATTGATATCGGTTCTTCTTTTAGCTATCAAGTTTTTGTTGGTGCGCGTTTTATGTTTTCTAAGAGCAGGTCAAACTTTATTAGTAGATGCGGTTTAATGGCAGAAATAGGATATTTCGGAATTTTTGCAGGTGTTCCTTATGGAAATCTTGGTTTTACCTTTAAATTCTAAAATCCAAAGATTTACTTCTTCAAAAAACTCATAGCTTTTTCTACCATTAGTTTAGATCCTACATAATAAGGAATACGTTGATGTAATTCATCGGGCTTTATCTCTAAAATTCTTTTTCGGCCTGTACTTGCTAATCCTCCAGATTGTTCTGCAATAAATGCTAAGGGATTACATTCATACAATAAGCGCAATTTTCCTTTGGGCGCACTTAAGACATCTGGGTAAATATAAATTCCTCCCTTGATTAGATTTCTATGAAAATCAGCTACCAGAGAGCCAATATAGCGACCAGAGTAGGGCATTTCAGTTTGATTTTCTCTACTTTGACAGTAAGAAATATAGTTTCTCAAGCCTTCTTCACATTCGTTAATATTTCCTTCATTCATGGCATATAAACGACCAATTTCAGGCATTCTCATATTCGGATGAGACAAACAAAAAATGTCGCTTTCAGGATCTAATGTAAATCCATTTACGCCATTACCGGTGCTGTAAACCAACATTGTAGAAGAGCCATATAAGATATAACCTGCTAAAACTTGTTTTGTACCTTCTTGTAACATGTCTTCTAGTGTCGCTTCGGATCCAAGTGGTGAAATTCTTTTGTAAACGGAAAAAATAGTCCCGATGGAAACATTTACATCAATATTACTAGAGCCATCTAAAGGATCAAAAAGAACAACATATGTTGCATTTTTAGCTTCCTTATTTTGAAAGGCAACAAAGTTTTCATTTTCTTCAGATGCAAAACCACATATTTGACCGCTTTCCTCAAATGCCTCTATAAACGCTAAGTCTGCTAATACATCTAATTTTTGTTGTTCTTCACCTTGAATATTTTGTGAGCCTTTTGAACCTAATATATGGTCTACTAAACCTGCTTTTCGAATATCCTTACTTATATTTTTTCCTGCTTTTTCAATAGCGCCAAGTATGGAAGAAAGTTCTGTAGATGGAAAATCGCAGTGATTTTCTAAAATAAAATCATGAAGGGGAATCAATTTAGACATTTTGTTTATTTTTTTGGTTCCAGTAACTAACTATTTAAGTATGTTTAGGATTCAGCTGATACAAATTTAAAGAAAGAAAAGAATGTAAATCCTTTCTATAGTTTATTTTTGTATCGAATAGAAGAAAACAAACCTTTTTAACGTTTTCATGGCAATAATTGGAAAGTTTATTAAGAAGAGTACGGCAATTGGCTTCAAGCGAAATGCTAAAAAGAATAGCGAGTATAAAAATCAGCTATCAAGTCTATGTGCTTTATTGGAGCTTGCTAAAATCACTAAATTTGGAATGGTTCATTCATTTCATGACATTCTAAAAAACACAGATGTTGTTTCTCAATTCCAAAAAAATGTGCCAATTACGAATTA